>JAAZAL010000147.1 GCA_012514355.1 Candidatus Dojkabacteria bacterium | reverse complement strand
TACAAAACCTGCTTGTTGTTTTAAAACGCATCACATTGGCAGGCAACACGGTGATCGTCGTAGAACACAGCCCCGATATCATGGCCAATGCAGACTGGATTATTGACCTCGGCCCCGACGGCGGAAACGCAGGCGGAACTGTTGTAGCGCAGGGTACACCTGAACAGGTTGCGCAATCGGGCAGTCATACCGGCAACGTGCTGAAGGAATTTTTCATATGATGAGTCGCATGGCACCAAATGCTTTGGTTTCAATGGGCGTAAGTAGCTAGTCATGCACGGAGCTTGCTTACCCCTGTGAGATAACCTTTACAGTCATCAGTATTTTATCCAGGGTATCCCTGTTCCTTTTTATTTCGGAGGGTATCCCATTGAACAGGATATACGCGATATGCCCGCTATTGGGGAAATAAACCTGATTTATATAATAAATGTTTGTTGATCCATCCCTGTCTGCAGAAAACAATGTGGAATAAAGCACTCTTCCCTCAGATTCTGTGACTGTTTCTTCTTCTAATACCATCACATTATCTCTTTTTGCTATCAAATCCTGGTTCTGATCTGTGAAAAGGCTTTCTGCGGAATAGTCTTCGCCCAGTTCTTCCTGCATAAATGCAAAAACATTCATGTTTACCGTGTCATTGCGATTGATGCATTTTAAGTCAAAATTCGGGGTATCGATTTGCTTCCAGCCCGAAGGGCATGTAATTTCAATGTCGTAACCCGAGACCACAAATACTTTGCCCTGTTCATCACCGGCTGCCGTCTTCCCACAGGCACCCATTAGCACTACCAGCGCTATGATAGAGACCAGCACCCGTATTTTTCCTATTCTGCTTTTCATTTTTCTTTTCCTCACTATCTGCCATTAGCTTATTATGTTCCATAGGATGAGTTGGTGCTTTATTCATGTAGCAAAGCTTTCAAGCAATTGATTATTAATAAGTAAAGCACTTCGATTATTCTAACATAAGCTACAACAAAAGTAACGCGAAAAAAGAAGAGCCATTCTCAGTATTCCTTCGTCACGATTCACTCTGCCTTGCACCAGGGTCTTGATTTATTGCCCTTTACCCGATAAGATTAAACCATCAAAGACTTCGTCTCGCAAGGCGGAGCAACAGGCAGCAGTAAGGGTAAAGCTTATGGTGAAATTGTTACGGCATCTAAAGGAGTACACGAAGGAAAGCATCATCGGTCCTTTGTTCAAGCTTCTGGAAGCCTCCTTTGAATTGGCCATTCCGCTGGTGATGGCAGGCATTATCGATGTTGGGATTAAAAACAGGGATTATCCGTATATTTATAAAATGGCAGCTCTGATGATTTTTCTGGGGCTTTTAGGTCTTGCCTGCTCACTGACAGCCCAATATTTCGCTGCAAAGGCAGCGGCAGGCTTTGGAACAAACCTGAGAAAACACCTGTTTTCTCATATCAACAAGCTGTCCTTTCAGGCTGTTGACCAGGCAGGCACATCCACTCTCATTACCCGGATGACCAATGATATCAACCAGGTTCAGTCCGGGGTCAACCTTGTGCTTCGACTGTTCCTGCGTTCTCCTTTCATCGTCGCGGGTGCCGCAGTGATGGCGTATACAATTCATAAGCGCATATCATTACTTTTTCTGCTCGTGATTCTGATCCTGTCCCTGGTCATATATGGAATCATCGCAATAACCATTCCCCTGTATAAAAAAGTACAGAGCAGGCTGGACAGAGTGCTTCTTTCAGCCCGAGAGAACCTTTCCGGCACAAGAGTTATCCGGGCTTTGAACAGGCAGGAAGATGAAATCAAGCAATTCCGGGAATCCAGTGATGGTTTGATGAAGGTGCAGCTGTTGACAGGAAGGATATCCGGCCTACTGAATCCGGTCACATTTATGCTGATCAATGCAGCAATTATTGCAGTGATCTGGTTTGGTGGAATTGAAGTAAACCTGGGTGTCCTTACCCAGGGTGAGGTTGTTGCGCTGATCAATTATATGTCACAAATTTTACTGGCACTGCTGGCATTGGCCAACCTGATCATTGCCTTTACCAGAGCATTGGCATCCGGCGCCCGCATTCAGGAGGTGTTTGAGATGCCTTCCAGCGTGCAGGAACTGCAAGGAAAAGAAGAATCCCTTCCTGCAGTTGAAGCGGACGACATCCCTGTGGTTGAATTCAGGGATGTATCTTTTGCCTATGCCACAGCTCAGGGAAACGCTCTTTCCAATATTTCCTTTACAATTAAGCGGGGAGAAACGATCGGTATCATCGGCGGAACAGGCTCAGGCAAAACAACGTTAATTCATTTAATTCCCCGGTTTTATGTCGCGACAAAGGGTACTGTACTGGTAAACGGACAGGATGTTCAGCGATACCCCCTGAAGCAGTTAAGCAGCATCTTTGGGTTTGTACAGCAGCATGCAGTTTTATTTCGTGGTGCTGTCCGGGATAATATGAAGCTGGGAAAGAAAGACGCGACGGACAATGAAATACTTCATGCACTGGAGGTTTCACAAGCCAGGGACTTTGTCGATAAAATGTTGGAAGGGTTGGATACCCTGATCGAGCAAGGAGGAAAGAACCTTTCGGGCGGACAAAAACAAAGGCTCACCATTGCGAGGGCGGTGGTACGGCAGTCGGATATACTCGTTCTGGACGACAGTTCCTCGGCACTGGATTATGCCACGGATGCCAGGCTTCAAAAAGCCTTGCGGGGCCGGCTGGCTGGAACAACCGTGCTGATTGTGACGCAAAGGGTAGCCAACATCCGCAATGCAGACCGGATTATGGTCCTGGAAGATGGTCAAATGGTTGGCTTTGATACCCACTCAAGACTGATGGCCACGTGTGAAGTGTATAAAGAAATTTGTACCTCTCAGGGGGCAGATAAGGAGGGAACAGGCATATGAAAACAAACCGGCAGACCTTCCGTCAAATCCTGCAGTATCTGAAACCCTATTGGTTTTTGCTGATCCTTACCATTCTCCTGGCTGCAGCAGGCGTAGTCCTGTCTTTATATGTCCCCGTTCTCACCGGAAAGGCAGTTGACTGCATTATCGATCCAGGCAATGTGGATTTCTCCAACCTGCTGCCCATTTTGGTTCTTATCGGGATTGTTGTTGTGGCAGCGGCTGTTTCACAATGGCTGATGAACCTTTGCAACAACCGGATCACCTATCATGTTGTGAAGGATATCCGAACAGAAGCCTTTGCGCACCTGCACAAGCTTCCACTCCGGCATATGGATACCCGTCCCCATGGAGATACGGTAAGCCGTTTGATCAATGATGTGGATCAGTTTTCCGATGGCCTGCTGATGGGTTTTTCCCAGCTTTTCACCGGGGTTGTAACCATATTGGGAACGTTGTTGTTCATGCTGAGCGTCAATTGGGAGATTGCACTGTTGGTTGTGGTAATCACCCCTCTTTCCCTGTTTGTTGCAAGCTTTATTGCAAAGCGAACCTATTCTCTGTTCAGGCTGCAGTCTGAAACCCGGGCGGAAATGACATCCCTGGTGAATGAAATGGTCGGGAACCAGAAGGTTGTGAAGGCTTTTGGCTATGAGGAAGAGGCCGAGGCACGAATGGATACGATCAATGAAAGGCTTCGCGGGCTCAGTATTCGTGCCACTTTCTTTTCTTCCATTACAAACCCCGCTACACGCTTTGTGAACGGCCTGGTTTATACTGGCGTTGGGATTATTGGAGCCCTCTTCGCCATAACGGGTAGAATAACCGTTGGTCAGTTGGTCAGCTTCCTGAGCTATGCCAACCAGTATACAAAACCCTTCAATGAAATTTCTGCAGTGATCACGGAATTTCAAAACGCTCTTGCTTCAGCACAGCGTGTTTTTGATTTCATGGAGGAACCCGAACAGGTTCCAGATGCTGCTGATGCCGTGCAATTAGCGGATGTGAATGGAACGGTTGATTTACAGAAAGTATCCTTTGCTTATCGCCCCGATGAGCCCTTGCTTCAAAACATCAGCCTGTCCGTCAAAGCAGGGCAAAGGATTGCCATCGTAGGGCCTACCGGTTCGGGGAAGACGACGCTCATCAACCTGCTGATGCGGTTTTATGACGTGGACTCCGGGCAAATCCTTGTCAGCGGGCATGAAATCAGGAAGGTTACAAGAGACAGCCTTCGGGCAAGCTTTGGAATGGTGCTTCAGGAAACCTGGCTGAAAACTGGTACAATTCGTGAAAATATCGCATACGGCAGCCCTGAAGCAACCCAAGCGCAGATTGTTGAAGCGGCAAAGGCGGCCCATGCACATAGCTTCATAAAAAGAATGCCGGAAGGCTATGATACGCATATTCTGGAGGACGGAGGGAACCTTTCCCAGGGCCAGATACAGCTGATCTGCATTGCGAGAGTGATGCTTCGCCTGCCGCCAATGCTGATCCTCGACGAGGCAACCTCCTCCATTGATACCCGAACCGAAATTATGGTACAGCGGGCCTTCACCAAGATGATGCAGGGCAGAACAAGCTTTGTTGTAGCGCACCGGCTTTCCACCATTCGCGAAGCCGATGTCATTCTTGTGATGAAGGATGGCAATATCATCGAGCAGGGAAATCATCAGCAGCTGCTGGAGCAAAAGGGATTCTATGCGGAATTGTTCAACAGCCAGTTCGCTGTTGCGCCCTAAATACTGAAAGTGCTGACAAAAGAACGCTGAAGTATAACGGTCTTGCAGGCGATGCTTCAAGGCTTTATCACCCTTTCCTGCGGTTAATTCTGTCCTGAAAAATTTATAGTCAATCTTTCTCTTGACGGCACATATCCTTTATGGTAATTTAAATTTGTGTTCCAACATTGTAACGAGAGGATGAATTTGATGTCGGCGTACTCTGTAAGGGTAGATCTCAACTAAATAAAGTTGAATCGGGTATTCTTTTCATGACAGCTTCATCTGTTGTTGTTTTGGTATACCCGAATGCAGGCATTACCTTTACAGATTGCTTCCATAAC
>JAAZAL010000083.1 GCA_012514355.1 Candidatus Dojkabacteria bacterium | reverse complement strand
TCAGCAAATTTTATAACATCTAAGTTATGTTCAATAACCAATACGGTGTTACCCTTGGTTACTAATTTCTTAAGTAGGGTTAGTAGTTTATCCGTATCGTATAGATGAAGGCCTGTAGTAGGTTCGTCTAATATATATATCGTATGACCTCTAGTCTGTTTAGAAAGCTCTTTCGCTAATTTTATTCTTTGGGATTCTCCTCCTGAGAGAGTTAGTGCTGATTGTCCAAGTTTTATATATCCCAACCCAACATCTTGTAGTATTCCAAGTTTATTTTTGATATATGGGATATTTTTAAACATACTTAAGGCTTGTTCTACTGTCATATCTAAAACATCTGCTATATTTTTACCATTATAGTCGATACTTAGTGCCTCCTCATTGTACCTTTTTCCGTTACATTGATCACATGTAATATACATATCTGGGAGAAATTGCATTTCAACCTTAATCTCTCCGTCTCCTTTACATTTCTCACATCTACCACCTTTTACATTGAAACTAAATCTTCCACTTTTGTATCCCCTTGATTTAGCTTCCTGAGTTTGAGCAAAGAGATCTCTGATGTAAGTAAAAAGACCGGTATATGTAGCCGGGTTAGATCTTGGTGTTTTACCAATGGGTCTTTGATCAATGCCAATTACCTTATCTACATTCTCAAGACCTAAGATATCATCATATATACCTTCTACCTGTTTCCCATTCATCTTCCTATTCATTAAAGCAGGGTAGAGAGTATCGTTAATTAGAGAGGATTTACCACTTCCAGAAACACCGGTAATACAAGTAAAAGTGTTAAGGGGGATATCTAGGGTAATACCCTTTAGATTATTGGTTTTTACATTTACTAAGCTAATCTTTTTGTTTTCCTTCATATCAAATCCTAAATTTTTCTCTAAATCTTTACCTACCTCTAACTTCTTAGAGAGGTATTTTCCCGTAATTGAATCTGCTTTAAGCATATCTTCAAATGTACCCTGGGCTACAACCTCTCCTCCGTGTTCACCAGCTTTAGGTCCAATATCTACTATCCAATCAGCTCTCTTCATTGTTTCTTGGTCATGTTCAACTATTACGATACTATTTCCAGTGTCTCGCAAGGATTCAATAGATTTAAGTAATTTATCAATATCTTTTGGATGTAAACCTATCGATGGTTCGTCTAATACATACAGTACTCCAGTAAGTCCAGTACCTATCTGAGATGCTAATCTAATTCTTTGTGATTCCCCTCCAGAGAGTGTATTAGCTTTTCTCGAAAGAGTAATGTATTTTAATCCAACATCTATTAAGAATTGTAATCTACTATTAATATCTTTAATAATTGGTTCTGCTATTTTTTTCTTGTTTCCCTTTAATTCTAAATTCGCAAGATATTTTTTAAGGATATCAATGGGAAGGTCAGTCATCTCTACTATATTGTATTTTCCTATCTTTACAGCTAAAGAGTAGGGCTTTAATCTTTTTCCTTGACATTGGTCACATACACTTTCTCTCATGTATTTTTCAATCTCCATTTTTCTGAAATCTGAGTCTGTTTCCTTGTAAAGTCTTTTTAGCTCTTCAATTACTCCTTCATACTCAACATCATATATTCTTTCTTTACCAAATCTGTTTGTATATCGTATTTTGTAATTAGGTTTAGTTCCGACACCAAAAAAGAGTAAGTCAAAGACCTCTTTGGTGTATTTAGATATGGGCGTTTGAATATTAAAATTGTGTACCTTAGCGAGCTCTTCGAGGATCCTTGTTGTCCAAGAATCTTTAGTGGTTCTATTTCCCCAAGGAAATATTCCTCCCTCTTTAATAGTGAGGGCAGGGTTATATATCTTTGATATATCTATCTCGTTTATTACTCCTAATCCAGCACATTTTGGGCAAGCTCCTTGTGGAGCGTTAAATGAAAACGATGCTGGTGTAATCTTTGGGTATGATATTTGACACTTAAAACAGGTGTTGTTTTCAGAAAAGAAATACTCTTTTTCCTTTGTTAATATTTTTATCTCCCCATCGCTAAGAGATGTGGCCAGTTCAATGGAATCAATAACTCTTTTGCGAAAGGCTTCTTTATCTTGGGAAAACATTTTAAAGGTTAACCGGTCTACAATTAGATCTATATTATGTTTAAGGTCAAAATCTAATTTAATATTATCAATATCATCTAAGTGGTATGTATTTCCATCAATTAATACTCTACTAAATCCTTTAGAATGAAGTTTAGAGAGTAGGCCACTGTATTCTCCCTTTCTGTTTTTAACTAAGGGGGCAAGTATTTGGAAGTTTTGGTCATCTTCTTTGAATATATTTACAATTTGTGTGTACATTTGTTCTACACTTTGAGAGGACACCAATGTACCACACACTGGACAGTATGATTGTCCGATATGTCCGAAAAGAAGTCTTAGATATCCATATATTTCTGTGATAGTGCCTACCGTGGAACGTGGGTTTGCACTTGTTGTTTTCTGATCTATTGATATTGCAGGTGACAGCCCAGTAATGGATTCTACATCTGGCTTATGCATTAATCCTAGAAACTGTCTAGCATACGATGAGAGTGATTCTACATATCTTCTCTGTCCCTCAGCGTACAGAGTGTCAAATGCTAAAGAAGATTTTCCACTTCCTGATACTCCTGTTAATACAACTAATTTGTTTTTTGGGATATCTAGAGAAACATTTTTAAGATTATGTTCTTTAGCACCCCTAATTTGGATATATTCTCTTTTCATAGCGACCTTAATTATACCATGAGTGTGATATAATTGGGGGTATTAATTATTACAAAATATCTATATGTTGGGTGAAGAAAATCTTGAACCAGTAATATTAAGCGAGGCTAATCCTGTGCTTGAAGCTAAAGCAGCCCAAGTAATGGGGGATATGTTTGGGCTAGATACTGTTGAGTCTGTTAAGGGTGTATCTAATCAATTCTCAGAGT
>JAAZAL010000082.1 GCA_012514355.1 Candidatus Dojkabacteria bacterium | reverse complement strand
TTAAATATACTTGGGGATAAGTTTGAGGCTTTCATAATACAAACAGTTCAAGTATTCTTTATGGCAATTGCAGGTATTCTTGTAGCATTATTCTTTAGTATTGGTTCAATAGGTAATAATGAGGAAGAGAATGCCCTATTAAATCAGAATATACAGACATCTGTTGGTGATACTTTTACAAACTTTGATTGGGAAAGTGTAGAAGAGTAATAAATATACTGCTATTTCCTAATATTCACCCTACCACCTACAAAGTATGCAATATATACTTCTCTCTCATTCATAAATATTTTTTCTACTTGCCTAAACTCTTCAATATCCCCCTCTATGCTATTTGTATATTTTAATTCTCCTTGGACATATTCACTTGGACCTCTGTGTACTAACTCTCCATCTGGACCTTTAGATAATGCTTTTCTCAAAAAATCATAAATGTCTGAGAAGTTAATCCCTTTAATTACTTTCCCCCAATAAACACATCTAAAGATATCTATACCGTTCTCCCATATAGTTTCATTCCCACAGTAAGGTTCCCCTCCATAGAATTCATCTTCATAAGTATAATCATCTATTGTTAGGTTTAGAACTTTTCCATTCTTACCATTATCTATATATTTTGAATTGGGATCCGCATATCCTTTTACATTAAATTCTCTAAGTAAATCTTTAAGTTTGTTTCTGTCTAACATAGATATATCAATAAAGTTATTAATATATTCTACATCTTTGAAAAGAAAAAAAAATGGGAGTGCAGGGATGGATGTCGAACCTTTTCATATTACTTAAACAAATTCAGGAAATAGTGTAAAATCTGCTATTAAACAAATTTCATAAAGTTTTATGGCTAAAACTAAAAAAGGAGCAAAAACAGAAATTAAACATCACTCTCTTTTTTTTCCAATTGTAGGAACATTACTAATATTAATATCCCTTGTTAGCATTTATCTTTTTTTGTTCACACCCATAGGTATTATTCGTGATACAAACTCTCCTTCATCCCCTGAGCAAAATAATGAAAAAACCACTCAAAATAATAGAGATACTGGTATTAAAGAAAATAAGACTCAAATATACCCGAATATTGAGGTAAAAAAACCTGAAGTATTAATTTATAAAATAGGTGAAATTGTTAAATTTAACAATGCTAATGTAAAAGTTGAAAATGTTGTTAGTGGAACTAAAATAGAAGGTTCAGAAAAATGGAGTTCTCCTTGTACTACAGAGACGGGAGTTTTAGTTAAAGTAAGAATATATTACAAAAACACAGGGAATAAATCTGCCTATGTTTCAAATTTTATCCTCTATGATTCAAAAGATAGAGAATTTGAAGCAGAAAGTATGCCGTTCTGCATAGAGAACCGAATTGTATTTACAGAGAAACTAAATCCTGGACTCGAGCTGACTTTTCAAAGTCTTTACGAAATACCTAAGGATGCTGTAGATCTTAAAATTCGACTATCAGAAAATATATACATTTCTCTAGGATTTTAAACGAAATGGGTGTACAGGGGCTCGAACCCTGAACCTAACGGTTAAGAGCCGTTTGCTCTACCAATTGAGCTATACACCCATATAAACAAATGAATAATACCAGTAGAATACACTTTTTTCAATACATTACTCCCTCTCTATCTTAGAAACAGTAATATCTCTTTTCACCCAATCCTCCCTCTTTTCTATAACAACCTCACTATCCCCCTCTATACTCTCCACCTTATATCCTGTTTCTAAAACCTCTATCCTATACCTACCACGAGGAGCTAATATCCTATACCTACCATGAGAATCAGTAACCCTCTTTAATATTAACTTCTCAAACTCCATATCCCTTAAACCAACCACTACACCCTCTACTGGATTACTATCAATATCCCTTACTACACCATATTTAACTCTCTTAGTAAATACCTTTCTAATCATAAAGAGGAAAGAGAGTAAG
>JAAZAL010000081.1 GCA_012514355.1 Candidatus Dojkabacteria bacterium | reverse complement strand
TTTATGTTTGGGAATTAAGATATAGAGTGTTTTAAATAGATTTTGTCATGTATAGGGGGGATTTAATAAATCCCCTTTTACTGTAATACTCTTTTGTTCCTATTGCAGATATTACTGATATCTTTTTAAAGCCTTCTTTTTTGGAGATATGCTCTGCTATTTGTATCATCTTTTTTCCTAAGCCTAAGTGTTGTGATTCTCCTTTACTTTCATTGCCAATATTTACTACATTTCCATATACGTGAACTTCTCTAATAATGGAAGAGTTTTTTAGATCTTCGATATATGTTTCTTTTTCAGGAATTGATAATCTTAAGAAAGAGCATATTTTGTCTGTATCTTTTGTTTTGTAAGAGATAAAGTACTCCTGGGATACTGAGGTTTCATATTTAATTGTCTCTAATTCTAGGTTTTCCCATTTAACACTTTCCCCCTTTATTTCTCTACTTCTAATGTCTTGAATATTTTTACCTCTCCTCTTTATTTCTTTCTCTGCGATTTGTCTAAAGTTTGTACTTTTGTTGCCAGAGAGGATTTCATTTGATGGAATATCTCTTACTATTCTTGTTAACCTAACATATCTTGGTGTAGTAGGAAGGATATTAACAAAGAGGTCGAGTAATTGTTGATGTGTATATGGTTTGTATTTTCCTTCATTGAAATACTTTTCTAATATGGTATTTCTAATTATTGATGTTGGATATATCTTTAATTCATCTGGTCTAAACTCTTTACTCCAAAGTCTTTTGTAATCTTTAATATCTTTTTTTACATCAGAACCATATAGATTAGGCATCCAGTGTGCATGTATTTTAAAACCAGCAAGTCTAAGTAGTTCAAATGCTTTTTTACTTTCTTTAACACGGTGTCCTCTCATATTTAATTTGAGAATACTGTCATCTAAACTTTGTATACCTATTTGTATTTTGGTTGCACCTAATTTCCTAAATCGAATTACTTCATCTTTTGTGATGTAATCTGGTCTTGTTTCTAATACTAGTCCTACATTTCTGCAAACTGTAGTTTCATTGTATTTTTGGACTTGCGAAAGTTGTTCCCATGTAATTTCATCAATCCCTTTGGCATCTAGCTCAAAAGAAGTTTTACCAAAGCTATTCATACCGTCGAAACATCTTTTTACAAACCAAATGATGTATTTTTCTGGATATACAGAACATGTACCACCTAAGATAATCAGCTCGATTTTATCACTGTTATGCCCTATATTTTGTAATGCCTTTATCCTATTGTAGGTCTGAAGGAAAGGATCAAAATTGTTCTTTAACGCTCTTTGAGCACCCGGTTCAGAAGCAATATATGACTTTGGCATATTGATTTCATTAGGACAGAATATACACTTTCCTGGGCACATAAAGGGCTTCATCATGACAGTAACAGTAGCTACACCAGATTGGGTTCTAGTAGGCTTCATCCTAATTCTCTCCTCAATCAATTTACTTTTGGAAATCTCATTTTTACTGACCAACCTCTTGTATTCTTCTACGAGTTCATCATGTCTATACAACCCTTTACCCCCTTTAGGATACCTTTTTAATATCGTTTGTAATGAATTCTCTCTCCATACCCTAGTACTCAATATCTTGTTGAATATCTCTTTTGAATTTTCCATTATGATCTTGCTGCTAAAATACCTGTACTCCAACAAATCTGAAGATTGTATCCACCAGTAGGACCATATACATCAATAATTTCACCAGCAAAGTAAAGGTTCTCAACTATCTTAGATTTCATTGTAGTAGGATCTATCTCTTTGATATTTACACCTCCAGCAGTAACAATTGCTTTGTCCCAATCGTCTAATTTAATTGGTGTTATCCTAAAATCTTTAAGTAAATTTACAACCTTACTTCTTTCCTCTTTAGATATCTCTGCTACCTTTTTCTCTAAATCTATACCACATAGATCTAAAAACACAGGTATTAGAGATGAGGGTAGCAACTTCTTTAATGAATTCTAAACACCTTATTTCTGTATATCTGAAAGTCCTCCCTAACTCTTCTATCTAGTTTCTCCCGAGATAGCGCCGGTTTAAAATCTATACTAAG
>JAAZAL010000080.1 GCA_012514355.1 Candidatus Dojkabacteria bacterium | reverse complement strand
TAGGAGTAGGTATTGGTGGAGTATTTCTGTATATCACCACTAAAGGTCAATTCCCTGGAATAGTTGGCATACCTCTTTTTATCATCTTCTCAGGCTTAGGTATCTTTATGGCATTAGTACCAATAAATGGCCAACCTGCAGATAGGTTCTTCTCTAATTTCATCTTTGCAATAAATAGGCCTACTCAGAGAGTATGGTTAAATAAAGAATTGAAAGAGGAGAGAGTTAAACCCTTAGTTGGACAAACTCAACAGAAGAAAAGTAAAATCTTTGGTGGTTCTAAAATTGAAGTAAAAAAAGAAGAAATTGATAATGAGGTAGTAGATTCTGAGATAGAAGAAATCAGTAAGGAAAAAGAAAATATAGAACAGGGAGAGAATACTTCTGAGAATCAAATAGTGATAAATGAAGAGAATATCTCAAAGTACCAATTCACGATAAAGAGTGTAGATAAACTTCCAGGAAACATTAATCTATGGATTTGTAACAAAGATAATCAACCTATACCTGACATACATACATATTTAAAGGATAACGATGGAAAGATTCTTTATGCTAAGAAAACAGATAAATATGGATATTTTTTAACTACAAAAATGTATCCTGAAGGGGTATATAATATACAGTTTGAAGGAGTCCCAATTACTATACCTCCTATTAAATTAGTTTTATCTAAGAATATGGGGAAATTACCTTATAAAATAATTGCAATATAATGGATAAGAATGCTAGAGCTAGAACAACTTCATCAACACAAGAGCATCTTGAAATAAGAGAGATTGTTGACGATATAATTATTACTCAAAGTGGTAGTGCTGCACTAGTATTACAAACTTCAGCAATAAACTTTGACCTTCTTGCAGAGTATGAACAAGATAGTAAAGTATTTGCTTTTGCAGGACTCTTAAACTCCTTGAATTTCCATATTCAAATATTAATTAGAACTAGAAGAATAGATATCTCTAACTATATCGATTACCTTAAAAACAAGGAAAACGATACTATGACAGAGGGACTTAAAAAACAGTTACATATATACACAGAATTCATTCAAAAACTGATAATAGAAAATGATGTACTAGATAAAAACTTCTTTATCGTAATTCCATTTAATCCAGGGGGAGATATTCCAACAGCAAAGATTTTAAAATCAAAGAAAACAAAAGAGGAAATACAACAGAATCTGCAATTAAAACAGGAACAATTGGTTGAGAAAGCAAAAATCTTTTTATACCCAAAAAGGGATCATGTCTTAAAACAGCTCTCTCGAATGGGTTTAATGGGAAAGCAACTTACCAATAAAGAGTTAATATCTGAATTTTACACTATATATAATCCTGAAGAGGAGTTAGAAAGATAATGCAAGAAAAGGAAATTAAATCAAAAACAATGGATATGTTAGAAAAGAAGGATGATTCTCTTAATCCTAATAAATTTGCTTCATTCCAAGAGGAATTAAACAAGGATTTAGAAAGTGTTAAGGAAAAAAAGGATAACTCTCGAGTTAATAGTACAGAGGAATATGTAGAGAACAATGAAAAGAAGAAAAAGAAAAATCCAATTTTTTCTTTTCTTGATAACTTCATACCTAAACAGAAGCCAACTCCACAGCTTGCTAAAGAGCCTAAAATGGCAAAGTATGAGGGTCTAACTACACAAGATGTAATTGCTCCAATAGATATAGAGATTGACTTTAATACTCTTCAAATGGGTAATTACTATTTTAGAACTTTTTTTGTTAGTGGATATCCAAGGTTTGTTGGTCCTAACTGGCTCTCCCCTATCATTAACTTTGAGCATTCACTTAGAATTAGTACATTCTACTACCCTGTAGACTCCAAGGTGATTTTGGACAAACTAAGAAAGAAGATTGCTGAGATGGAGGCTACAATATATGGACAGATGGAGGATAGAAAAGTAATAGATCCTTCTGTTAAAGTAGCACTCTCAGACGCTCAACAGCTTCAGGATTCCATTGCAGAGGGTACTGAGAAGTTCTTTCACTTTACAATGTATATAACAATATACGCTCCTAACAAAGAGCTATTAGAGAAGTATAGCCGTAATGTAATATCTACATTTGCAGCAATAAGTGTAACAGCAAAACCAGCTACACTACAACAGGAACAGGGCTTTATCAGTACACAACCTCTTGGATTAGACAAACTGTATGTAACAAGAAATATGGATACAACATCTCTTGCTACAACATTCCCATTTGTTACCTCTGAGTTAACAATGGATCATGGAATTATGTATGGAATTAATATGCATAACAAGAGTTTAGTAATATTTGATAGATTTGAATTAGAGAATGCTAACGCTGTTGTATTTGCAAAGTCTGGAGCAGGTAAGAGTTACTATGTTAAATTAGAAGCTTTAAGAAGTTTAATGTTGGGTACAGACATTATCATCATTGACCCTGAGCGTGAATACGAAGATCTCTCTAGGGCTGTAGGTGGCTCATATATCTCCTTTTCTCAGGACAAAGGGGACAAGATGAACCCATTTGAACTCTCTGGAGTATACGAAGAGGGAGAAAATGAATTAAGAAGTAAGATACTTTCATTAATAGGATTCTTTAAGGTAATGTTTGATGGATTAACTAGTGTAGAAGTTTCCATTCTTGATAGAGCAATAGCTTTGGCGTATAGAGAAAAGGGTATTTCATATGATCCAGAAACTCAAAAAAATCCTCCTCCTCTACTTGAGGATTTGTATAAAGTATTAAAGGGTATGGCCGAGGAGCAGGCTCATGATTTAGCAAGAAGAATGGAAAGATTTATCATTGGTAGTAGTGCAGGTGTATTTAATGAGCGTACTAATTTTGAATTAAAGAGTTCCTTTACTGTATTTAGTGTAAGAGATCTTCAAGAAGAATTAAAACCTTTAGGTATGTATCTAATGTTAGATTTCATTTGGACTGTAATTAGGAAAAAGAAAAAGAGAAGGATATTAATAGTTGATGAGGCTTGGTATATGATGCAAAGAGAGGATTCTGCCAGATTTATGTACTCAATAGCAAAGAGAGCAAGAAAATACTATCTAGGTCTTACTACAATAACTCAAGATGTAGCAGACTTTTTAAATAATGATATGGGAAGAGCCATTATTCAGAATGCCTCTATGTCAATGTTAATGATGCAAAGCCCCTCTGCACTAGACACTTTACAACCAACATTTCACCTTTCTGATGGAGAGAGAGCTTTCTTACTTAACTGTGATAAAGGACAAGGCCTATTCTTTGCTGGACAAAACCATGTAGCTATACAAGTTCTTTCTAGTGTACAAGAGAATGAATTAATTACCTCTGACCCAAGAGAATTAGAAAAAAGAATGGCAATAGGGAGTGTTCCAGAGAGTAGAACCATTAAAGAGCTCTCTGCAATT
>JAAZAL010000079.1 GCA_012514355.1 Candidatus Dojkabacteria bacterium | reverse complement strand
TTTTTAGCCATGTTGTTGTATCAAAATAAAAGGGGTTTGAGAAAAAATAAATACTTAAAGACCAAAGTCCAAGAAATATTGCCGAAAGAAAATAGTATCTTTTCTTTCCATCTTTAGGATCTGAGAATAGTACAAACAGAGCCATTCCTATCTGAATGATTCCTGATGCTAAATTTACAAATCCAATTAGGTCAGTCATTTTTATTTTTCCAAAATGAGCCCGCAATTAGTAATATATAGGGGACATTCGGGCAGATCTTCTAGCACCTTCCACCTATATTCTTTATTCTTCTTTACGAGGTCAGTAACTAAATATGAGGGAAATACATCATCTCTATATTCATTTATTACATCAGTAGTTACTTTGATTGACTGTAACATTTCTAAGAAATATCGGAATTTTCTTTTTGAGAGTAAAAAGTTATTCCAATTGTAGAACAGATCTGACTCTTTGTTGTGAACCTTTGTTAGGGTCTTTACTTCCTGTCCTGCGAAGTATTTTGAACTGCTAATCGTTCCTTTTCCATAAACATATTCTGGCATTTTTTTCACTCTTGAAGGGAAAATTGAACAATATAATAAGTGAAGAGTATTTAATTTTACTGTATACATTGGGTCTAAGGAATCAACAACTAATGGAGCTTTATCTTTTCCCTTGGTTGAGATTACTTCTAATAATTCCTCATATTCTTCTTGGGATAAGTAGGCAGTTCCATGACTCGAGAAAAATCCATGGAAATAATTATCAGGTTGTGCTTGGGCAAATTTAATAAAATCTCCAACGACAAGATTTACATAATCTTTGCTATTCTCAATCTCTGAAACATTAATAGCACTCATCTCTGTCTGCCAAGGAATTTGGTAATAGTCCAATGAATTTTGAGTTGCTACAATTGAGTGTGGAGACATATCTACACTATATAGCTCTATCTTTTTATCCTTAAATTTTTCATGAAGTTTATTTCTTAGCATTAACGTAGACCATCCAGAACCAGGACCGAATTCGATTACTCTAATTACATCTTCATTAGATTTAATATTTTCTACTAAAAATTCTATATTATTCAATGCAGTTTTTAGAGAGGTCGGATTAAGACCCTTTCCAAACATTCTCACAATTTCATATTCGTCCCATCGATCTATTGGATTAATTCCATTAGTATTCTTAACCATTTCTGCATAGTATTGTTTACACTTTTCTAAAAACAACTTTTTATGATTCACATTAACAAGTGGTATTCCTGGTGCAATCCTCATATATGCTTCTTCTAACTCTAGATTTCTTTTATCCAACCAATATTTTTGTCTTTCTGGTTTATATTGTATTGGGGGTACTCCATTTCGGATGTTATCCTTCATCGAGGGTAAAGTAACTGAAACATTTCCCTCTTCTTTGGCTTTCGTAGGGTTTTCAAATCTTTCTTCCTCAACTTTTTCAGATTTGAATTCTGTCTCCAAACTTAGAGGAGATACAACAGATGTGGCTTCAGGATTAATGTCTTCAATGGTATGTTTCTCTGGCATTCTTGGGTTTTCTTTCTCCATAATCTAGAAAATAAATTTAGGAACACATATATCTTTGATTCTACTTTACTAAACTATTACTGTAAATAGAATCAGTTTAACTTCTTAAATACGGAAATAGTTTCCTTAACACTCTTCTTCCAATCAAATAGCTTAGCTCTTTGTATACCCTTTTCTATTATTTCATCTCTGTATCTATCCTCTGTATATACTTTATACATAGCATTACCTACTTCCTTTGGATTTAATCCATCTACTAATATACCAGCATCTTTAAGTACCTCTGGATTACATGATCCATTGTGTGCAATTATTGGTGTTTCATACCTCATAGCTTCTACTAACGCTATACCAAATCCTTCATAAAGGGATAGATGTATAGAGGATATGGAATTTTTAAGTAATGGTTTAATATGGTTATCCTCATAGAAACCTATAAATATGACATTCTCCTTTAAACCTAAACACTCTATCTTATCCTTAAACTTAATAACAGAAGGATTCTCATCCTTAGTAAAACCCTTACCTGCAATTACTAAGTAAGGAGCATTCCTATCATTTTTACTCTTAACTAAAAACTCTCTATACCCCTTAATTACTCCATCAGAGTTTTTGCTCTTAGCCAAAGTACTCCCTAAATATATGAAATATCCCCTTTCTTTGTAATCCTTAGGTAATTTACTATCCCACCCAGAAGTATTATTACTTACATCTGTTTCAATATCTAAATATATTGGATAGATATTTTCTTTAGGATATTTAGGGAAGTATTTACTAAAATCTTTAGCTGTTTGTTTCGAGTTTGTTATTATTGCTTTTGCATATCTTGCTTTATACAGCTCTAACCAATACATACCCTTTTTAATGATGTTTTGAAGAAATCCCTTTTCAGAATATATATTAAATATTGGAAGTATCATGTCATGTATCATTAATACTGTAGGTATATGTCTTGAGGGTATTCCTATCCAGAAGTATGGACAGAAATATATACTATCATCTCTTCTTACTTTTTTAATTGCTGGAAGTATTTGAGTATGATATCTAATTATATTTCTGTAATCAGATTTAACTATTGGTCCTAATCTATATATCTCTACATTATCCTTTTTAATATATTCATCAATAGTAGAGGAGCCTTCATACATTAGTAAGGTTATATCAATTCCTTTATTAATTAATCCTTTTACAATGTGTTTAGTATATTTACCTATTCCATGAAAATCTAGTTGGTTTTGGGTTGTTGTACAATCAATTATTATATGCATATGTCCATTCTAGCAAAATATTTAATATTACTGTAGTTAATATTTAAATTATGAACTTTGTTTACAATGCAAGGGTATTTGCAATACCATTGATACAT
>JAAZAL010000078.1 GCA_012514355.1 Candidatus Dojkabacteria bacterium | reverse complement strand
GAAGTATTAATAGTTTTTCAAAATATTGGTATGAATATTTAGCAATATCCATATCAGGAGTAATATATTCACCCTTTTTAACTGAAATCTGCCTTGGAATATGTTCTTCTGGCCATCTAAATATTTTAATAGGGCCGATATTTAAACATACCTTACAGTCATTCTTAAATAGATATTTTAAATATTTATCATAATAATCCAATGATATTTTTTTATCCCTTTCTACTACATTCCATCTTAAACCTAATCTAATATCCTTAATACCCAATTCCTTATTAATTATTTTTAATAACTTTAAAGGATTCTCACACCCTAAAGATTTAGCATACTCTGGTGAAAAAGATGTACCTAATACAATACTATTATTCATACTCCATTATACACTCTAATGGTTAGGTAGGATTTAAGATATAATTGGATATATAAATTGTATTTAGATTGATATGGATAATGAAAATGGCACACCAAAGAAAAAATCATATACCTTCTTTATGGTATTAGTCATACTTCTATTAATAGTAATAGCTATTACTTCTGTTATTAATACCTACTATCTTTTCTCCATAAATTTTAAACTAAGTTTACTACCTAAGATGGATTTTTCTGGAATACAAAACAGTTTAAAAGAGATTGGAGATTCCTTAGATATTGGAGTATTAGATATGTTTAAATAATTAAAGATGTATTAGTTAAAATATTTTCATAGAAATCTCTTACGCCTCCGTTAATATGCATTCCACTAACAGTAAGAGATCTAATATCCATTTTTAATTTCAACAATCCTTTAGTTCTTCTAACCCTATGAAAAGCTTTCCACTGTGATACTATTAAATCTTTAACTCCCTCTCCATTACCCAGTTCAATTATTCCCCTTACTGCTTTATTCATTATTTCAATACCCAATGGACATCTGGAAGAGCAGTTAAACTGAGTAAGTCCGTATTTAGAAAAAACAAAATACATATATGGAGGTAGTATCTCCTTGTCTTCTTGCGAAATTAAAGCATCATTACTTAAAAATGCCATATTACTATTACTTTCCCATAACTCCATCTCTTGAAAAAATCTAGGGTTTTCCTTAATGAGTATATCTGTAAAATATTGATTCTCTATTTCGGTATTTTCAAAAGAGGAAATGGGAGGGATTTCTCTGTTCTCTAACATATTAGAAGTATATCAGAAATTGAAATACCCAAATACTAGTGGTAAAATGCAGTAATATCTTAACTTTATTACTACTTAAATGGGAGAACTTAACGAAATGCATTTCTATGAACGAAAAGATGTTGTATTAGGTCCACAAAGAGTAACATTACGAGTTGCAAAAGAGCAGGAGGATAGATATGACAAATTCCAAGCTGGAGACACTTTCGTTTTTAAAATAAGTAATGATTTTAATCGTGAAGAAGAGAGAAGAGGTGTTATTTTAGGACACTGGATACTCCCCCTCTCATCAATACCAATAGAACTTGTAGCCGGTGAAGCATATGATGTCCAACTAGATTTACAAAAGAAACAGGAGGGGACACTACAATCAAGGATAAGATATCTAGCTGAGGACGATATGAGTTCATACGCTCCAATTACTCGCTCCTCAGATATGCATGTTTTAGCTTACTCCCCTACAGAAGATATAGACAGGGAACTTATTCAAAGGCCTAATGAAGATCCTGCGCAATGGGTTGAAAGATGTGGAGATTCTGTTTTAGGACATATTGATTTATATCAAAGGTTGAAGAGCATCTCAAAGAAATATTAGGTCTTTTTTAATATGTGTGATATACTTCTCTCTGTTTGATTAGATTTAAACGAAATAATCGCCTCATATTCATATTAGGTTAAACATTTTTTATTTTCGGTTACCTCTATTAGAACTGAAAATAAAATTAATAAACTTAATCATGGAAAATAATTCCAGATATAAATACGGCCATAGAAGAAATAGAAGAAGTTCATATAGAAGCTCCTCATATAGCAATAGTAAGAGAGGTGGAGGCTACAATAGAAAAGGAAGTAGTATTAGTATTAATCAACTAGTAGCTAAAGCAGTATACGAGGATTTACCAAGTATATATGTATTAGACCACTCTCTTTTAGAATACAACTTAGTAAGGGAGTTAAAAAACAATATTACATACAAAAAGTATACTTGCCCTACTAAGATACAATATGAAGCTATACCTCAAATTCTTCAAGGGAAAGATATATTAGGATTAGCTTCTACTGGATCTGGTAAGACTGCCGCATTTCTTATTCCAATGATTAACAAAGGGGTTCTAGACCCTTCTCAGAGGTTTTTAATAATAGAACCTACAAGAGAGTTAGCTATGCAAATTCAAGATGAGTTTATGCAGTTAGCTCGAAATACTGGTCTAAGATCAGTACTAGTTATGGGAGGAAATAGTATGGGAGCACAGATTGGAATATTAAAAAGGGACCCTCAGTTTGTTATCGCTACACCGGGAAGATTAAAAGATTTAGTTGAAAGAAAAGCCATCAACCTATTAAAAATAAATAATGTCGTTTTAGACGAAGTAGATAGGATGCTTGATATGGGCTTTATTGATGATATTAGGTTTATAACTTCCCAGTTAAGTGAGAATAAACAATCCCTATTCTTTTCTGCTACTATGAATAGAAAGTCTGAAGAGATAGCAAATACACTACTCAAAAGACCTGTAAAAATAGAAGTACAAAAGATGGAACAGGGCAAAAATGTTGATCAGGATATAATTAGATTAAAGAATGGAGAAAACAAATTTGAAGTACTATGTGACTATGTATCTAAAGATGAATTTAAAAAGGTATTAATATTTACTAGAACTAAAAGAGAGGCTGAAAATCTTTCTCATAAACTTCTAGATAAGGGTATTAAGGTAAACTCCTTACATGGAGATAAAAGACAAACACAAAGAACAAGAATAATTGAAGCTTTTAAAAAAGATTACCTTAATATTTTAATAGCTACAGATGTAGCTTCTAGAGGATTGGATATTAACAATATTAGCCATGTAATAAACTATGATATTCCTCAAAACTATGATGATTATATCCATAGAATAGGAAGAACAGGTAGAGCAGGTAAAAAGGGATATGCTCTTACCTTTGTTTAAAGAGCTACATTTTCTTAATTAGAAATACCTCAGGAAATAAACCTCCCTCATTAACTTGAAGGATACTTTTCACACTCCATATGTCCTTAGAAAACACCTCTCGAAGTAGGACCTTTTCTTGAGTTAAAAGTACTATCAATCCTTTTTTCCTTAATACCTTCTTAGCTAATTGCTCTAAAGATTTATAAATCTCTCTATTGCTTTCATGATCTCCTACTCTAATTCCAAAGGGTAGATTACTCAATATCCTATCTACATTTCTTTTTGAAATCTTAGAATTTAATATATCATTTCTAAATATTTTGTATTTACTTTCATCAATATTTGTAGCTTTAAAATTTTTCTTACTTGCATCAATTGCATTACCACTAATATCTGTACAAATTACTCTCTTAATATCGAAATATTTTATTGCTGTTATTGGTATTACACTTGAACCACAGAAAGGATCTAGTAAGATATTGTCTTTATCCAAATTAGCAATCATACAAAGTATATATGCTAACGAAGGATTAATACCTGCAGAAACAAATTCTACTCTCCATTCTCTTTTGGATAGATTTAAGGTATTTCCCTTTAAATTTGAAATATGTGTTGGTGAGTAAAGATTTCTAAAACTATTAATATCCTCGATATCTGAATTAAAGAGTATTTCATCTTTATTTTCTTTTACTATCTCAATAGTAGGATATTTCTCTAGTAGCTCTTTTAATACATATTCAGATGTACCTTCTAGTATTTTAAGAGTATATGAATATGTAGTCATATTATATTTATTATACTATATATTTAGTTAATATTTCATATTTGACTTACCTAACTCCCAATGTTAAACTAATGTTTAACATATGAATATTGAATACAAGAAAATTAACTTAAGAAATTTTAGACATAATCTTACCCAATTAAAAGATTCTCTTAATGCGGGACAAGCATACGAGGTAATAGATAGGGGCAAGACCTTAGCATATTTCATACCTTCTGAATATCATATCTCCTTAACAAACAAAGGAGAGAAACTGCAAGAGGAATATAGTAAAAAAATAAGCTCTCTGTTTGGATGTGTAAAAATGTCTGAGAAAAAGAAAAAGACCTTTGACTATGACAAAGAATATAGAAAAGCTATGGAGAAAAAACATCCAATAAGATGAAGAAGCTCTTTCTAGACACAAACATTCTTATTGATATTATGACGGGAAGGGATG
>JAAZAL010000077.1 GCA_012514355.1 Candidatus Dojkabacteria bacterium | reverse complement strand
ATATACGCTTTCGGGTCCTCTCTGCAAATTCTTAAAGTACCAGATTTAGGTGAAAAAATAATTGTAGAAGGACAGTTAATAAATGGTACACTATTTTCTCACTATACATTTACTAATATTGAATTTATGTCTACAAAGAGAAACTTTGAGTATGAAGAGCTTGTAGTAGATGCTAGATGTCGCCCTATTGTATATGGGCCTAACCCACAAGATAATAGAAATAAGTTTAAGATATGGAAAGATGCAGATAAGGAGTAGAGTATTTGAAAAATATGAAAAGTATATATTTAATATCCCACTTTTAGGTAGTGATAAAACAGATATTAAACCAGGAAAACTTAATGTTGGAGATATACTTTTCCAAAGGAGTGATTCTACTTTAAAGAAATCTATAAATATATCTGAAGTATTTAAATGTAAGGGTGCTGAAAGTTATAAATATGTATTTAAAATAGATGGTGAGTATGTTGAAAAAGGGGAAGTCCTTGCCGAAAAGACTTCCTCAGGTAAACTCTCTATTATGCAGATAAAATCTCCAATATCAGGAGTGCTAGATTTGAGTAGGATTACATATGGATATATAGATATATTAGGAGAAGAGGGCAATATTGAATTTAAGAGTGATTTCTCAGGAGAGATATTAGGTATTAACCCAATAGATGGTATTACTATTTCTACCCAAGCTGTTGGAATAGATGGTGTAGTAAGTAGTAAAGGAAATGATAAACTTTTTGGAAAATTAGAAATTTTAGGTGATGGAAACAGTATTCTAAACGAGGGAGGATTAAACCAAGAGTATAGGGGGAAAATAGTATGGGTTGGCCCATATTTATATAACCGTGTAGCTACTGAACTTTTTGAAAGAGGTGCAGTAGCAGTGCTAACCTATGCAATGTCATATACTGAATTTAGAGAAATAGGTTTGCCTATTATGATTCTTGGAGGCTTTGGCTCGGTTCATTGTGATTTAGAATTTCTAAAGAGATTCCTTTCATTTAAGGATAAATTCTTAATATTGGATACTTCCCAAAACCAATTATTTATTCTTTCAGAGAGTAATTTTAAAAACAACGGTTGGTTTGTAAATCAATATATTAATCAAACAGTAATTTCAAGAGCTTTATCTACTTATGGATATATAGGTAAGATTATGGAATATGATCAAGAGAGTAATAATATTCTTGTTGAATTTGGGAAAAAGGGTAGGACCCTAATGAATATAGGTCTTGTTGATTTTATCGATTTGTAATTACCCTTTTGTATGAATATAATAGATTTTAGAATTTACTTAAATAAAGAAAAATATGGAAAATAATGGAGGAAAAATATTTGGGATACTAGTTTTAACAGTAGTAGCTTTCTGTGGTGGTATTATCTTTGGAAGAAATGTTGGACCTTCTTCAAATGGTATGATGACATTTAATACCTCTAGAAGTGTTAATATTGATCTGTTTTGGGATGTATGGAATATATTGGAAGATAGATATGTTGAGGAAGAGAAAGTTTCTGAATCTGAAAGGGTATATGGAGCAATTAAGGGCTTAGTAGATTCATATGGAGATCCTGCTACAATATTTTTAACACCAGATGAAACTCAAGATTTTAATGATTTAAATAGTGGGAAATACTTTGAGGGTATAGGTGCAGAGTTAGGATATAGCGAGGGCTCAATAATAATTGTTTCTCCACTTGATGGCTCTCCAGCAAAAGCGGCTGGTATAAGACCTGGAGACTATATCTTGTCTGTAGATGATTACGAAGTAAAAAGTGGTGATAATGTATATGAAATTGTTGAAAAGATTAGAGGGGAGGCTGGTAGCGTAGTTAAACTCACTATACTTCATAAGGGGGAGCTAGAACCTGTTGAAATAGAGATTGAGAGAGGTGAGATAACTGTCCCAAGCATGACATTGAGCTATGTTGGAGATAACAAGGATATCGCATTTATAGATATAGCTAGATTTACAGAGTCTTCTTTGGAGATATGGAATAGTAAGTGGGATAAGGTAGTACAAGATATCTCTTCTAAAAAAATCGATAAGATATTGATAGATTTAAGAGGTAATCCTGGTGGCTACTTTGATGCAGGTGTATATGCAGCTGATGACTTTCTAGATATGGGAAAAATCATCTCTCAGCAGGAAGATGGTAAGGGTAATATTCAAACCTTTGATTCCACAAAGGGTGGAATGTTAATAGGTAAGAAGGTAGTTATTCTTGTAGATGAGGGTAGTGCTTCAGCTTCTGAAATCTTTGCTGGTGCACTTCAGCAAAATGGTGTTGCTACTGTAGTTGGAACAAAAACATACGGTAAGGGTACAGCTCAAAGTATTGTAGATCTTTCTTCTGGTTCTAGTTTGCATGTTACTGTATTAAAATGGTTACTTCCGGATGGTTCTTGGTTAAATACAGAAAACTCAATTACTCCAGATGTAGAGGTAGAAAATAGTGTGCAGGATTTTGTGAATGGAGTAGACAAACAGTACAATGAAGCTTTACTATTATTTAATAAATAAATTGTAAATTATTAAATCCATGGAAGAGAAAAAGAATGTAGAGGAGATTAAAGAGGTAAAAAAGGGAAAGAAGGTAAAAGAAATGATTAAGCCAGTTGTAAAGAAGGCTCTGTCAAGTAGATATTTAAAAATATTTGGTTTCTCTTTAATGTTTTTGGGAGTACTAATTTGTATTCTTCTTGCTCTTATACTTTTAATAAAGTATTACCAGATGGAGGAGGAAGGTTTAATAAATAATGAGAGTAATAGTAAACCAAGTATTACAATTACACAGGAAGAAGATGTAGTAATTAAAGTTGTAAAAAACTCCTCACCCTCTGTAGTTAGTATTGCTGTAAGTCAGGTAACACTTAGAAGAGGCGAGGGTCTGGTGGATGAGGTAAGTAATATAGGTACGGGCTTTATTGTTGACCCAAGTGGAATAATTGTAACTAATCAGCATGTAGTATCGGATATCTCTGCTACATACAAGGTAATTACTAGTGATGGTAAAGAGTATGAGATAGTAGAAATTGTAAGAGATGATGGTAATGATATAGCTATTCTTAAAATTGATGCTACACAACTTCCTGCTTTAGAGTTAGGAGATTCAGATACTCTTGTTGTAGGTCAAACAGTAATTGCTATTGGTACACCTTTAGGAGAGTATGCTGGGAGTGTTACTACGGGGGTTATTAGTGGAACTAATAGATCTGTAACAACCTCTTCAGGTTGGTTTGGTTCTACAACTAAAACATATGAAAAT
Source organism: Candidatus Dojkabacteria bacterium (assembly GCA_012514355.1). Lineage (GTDB taxonomy): Bacteria > Patescibacteriota > Dojkabacteria > SC72 > SC72 > UBA2259. The sequence continues at coordinate 8,112 of JAAZAL010000077.1, read as the reverse complement.
GTTCTACAAACAGATGCAGCAGTTAATTCTGGCAATTCTGGAGGTCCTTTAATAAGTACGGAGGGTAAAGTAGTTGGTATTAATTTTGCTACTACCGCAAATGCTGATAATATCTCATTTGCTCTTCCTATTAATACAGTAAAGCAAAGGTTGGAGGAGTATAGAGTATATGGAAAATTTATTAAGCCTTATGTAGGAATCTCATACCAGATGATTTCAGAGTATCAAGCCATTTATTACACAGATGTTGTAGCTGGAGCTTTGGTTATGAATATTGATTTAGAGGGTCCAGCATCAAAAGTAGATATTAAAAGAGGTGATATTATTGTCAAGGTAAATGAAGAGGTAGTTGAGGATTCATTTGCATATATTGTTCAATCATATAAAGTTGGAGATGAAATTACTCTTGAAATATGGAGAGAGGGGAAAACTCATACCGTTAAAGTTATTTTGGTTGAAGCAGATTAAAGAAGGATTTTAAGAAATCTCTTTCTATCAAAACAATCTAATATTTCAATTATTTCTGCTTTAGGGAAATATTTATATATTAATTGTTTTGTATTCTCAAAAATACTACTTTCTGTTTCTATGTAGAGTATTTTAGGAAGTGACTGTTTAGTTAGTAGTTGATTGAATAACTGTTCATAGTATATTAAACCATTCTCTCCACCATCTAAGGCTACTTTTGGCTCATATTCTAATACACTTCTATCTAGTTTTTTGTACTGTTTTGTTGGTATATATGGTAAATTAGCGATTACAATTGTATTTTTGGTTATGTTCTTAATCTCTTCTATTAAATTGTTTTCTACCCATTTAATCCTTTTTGATTTTAATATTGTTTTTACATTGTATCTAGCTATATTTAAAGCTTTACAAGATATGTCGGTAGCATAAAAGGAGTAGGGGAAATTCCCAAGTATAGATGCTATTGAAATAATAATACAACCACTTCCTGTCCCTACATCAATGATATTTTTAAAATTGTTTTCTTTGATTAACTTTGTACAATCATATACTAGTTGTTCTGTCTCTATTCTCGGGATTAGAGTATCCTTTGTTACTTTGAATTTAAGATTGCAAAATAGTACATGTCCTTGGATATATTCCCAAGGATAGCCTTGTGTTAATTTCTTAAGTATAGATTCTTCTGAAAACTTCGGGTTATCATTTAGATAATTAGCTATTTCTTTGGAAATTCGGTATGAGTCAGGACATCCTATTGAGTTAAGATACTTATTAATCCTATATATTCTTGAAAGATTACTCTCCATCTTTAAGCATCTCTAACTGTATACCCTCTCTTACATCCTCTATTAGTTGTTCTAAGTCACCCAACATAACGGATTCAATACTGTGCCAAGATTTCTTAATTCTATGATCTGTAATCCTATTTTGTGGGAAGTTATACGTCCTAATCTTTTCTGCTCTACTTGCACTACCGATTTGTGAAGATCGCATATTAGATCTTTTTGCATCCTCTTCGCTTTTCTTTCTATCATAAAGCCTAGATCTTAAATTAGCCATTGCTTTCTCTTTGTTTTGAGCTTGATGCTTTGTTTCTTGACAACTAACTACAATACCTGTTGGAATATGAGTTATCCTTACAGCAGAGTCAGTTCTATTTACACACTGACCGCCAGCTCCAGAGGCTCTCATTACATCTATTCTCAAATCTTCTGGTTTAATCTCTATATCAATATCTTGAGCTTCTGGCATTATAGCGACGGAAGCTGTAGAGGTATGGATTCTTCCAGATGCTTCAGTAGTTGGTACTCTTTGGACTCTATGTACACCACTTTCATATTTTAAGTCTTTGTATACATTCTTACCACTAATATGTGCAATCACCTCCTTGTATCCCCCAGATTCGGAAACATTACTATCAATAATTTGAACGTCCCAACCCTTGTTTGTAGAATATGCCTTGTACATATTAAAAAGATTTGAAGCAAAAAGAGAGGCTTCTTCTCCTCCTGCACCAGCTCTAATTTCCAATATTACGTTCCTGCTGTCATCTTCATCATGGAATTTCCTTTCTACTTGAATTCTCTTTATCTCTTTTTCGGTCTCTTCAATCTTGTTTTTTACATCCTCAATCTCTTGGTTAGCAAGTTCTTTGTATTCAGGATCAATGTTTTCGTCTAAAATCTCTTTCGCTTGAATATACTTCTCAATATATTCATATATTTTTAATATACTAAAGTAGAGGGTACTAAAGTAGGTTAGGTCTATGCTAAGTTGGGACATATTTTCTCCTGTATTATGTGCATTTTCCATTCTCTTCTCTAACTCCTCTTTACTGGTTTTAATAGCTTCGAGGTTGTATTTTTTCTTTAAGATTTCTATGTCCATATTAATGGATGATATCATTTAAATATATTTAGGGGAACTGTTACTTAGATATATTTGCGTTAGCAAGCATATCTTTAAGGGTAAGATTGGAAGAGGGGGAAGAGGTGGTTTTCTTTGCTTTTCTCTCTGCCATTTTCTCTCTTTTACTTTTGAAAGACATTTTAGCACTCTTTTGTGCTCTTTCTTCAAACTTCTTAACAACATTTTCTGTATCTACAATCTTTTGCTCTCCAGTATAGAAGGGGTGACATTTCGAACAAAGTTCAACAGAAAGGGTGTCTGTTTCTAATGTAGAACCTGTAACAAAGGTATTACCACATGAGCAAACCACCTTTAAATTACTATTATATTTTGGGTGAATGTCTTTTTTCATAACAAGGAGGATTATATCAGAAGAAAATAGGTGTGTCCATAATTGGAAGAATAAATTTGTTTAGGAGGGGACCTGGGTTAATAGGTAATGATAGGAGACACGACCCAACCATTGTTCCATTCGGAACCTCCATCAGATAAGTGGTCCCATCCGGTCAATACATGTAACATATTGTCACCATCTTGAGGGTTTGAAATTTCTGATGTTTGAACAACAAAATCGTTTCCATTCTCAAATGTTAATTGGACACCGAAACCGTTGCCATTGCAGTATATTTCTCCATTATCCTTTTGGTTGTTGTCTGGAGCGTTCCCTCTAAGTGTTACACAAACTAATACAGCTTGGTTTCCACCATCTCCCCCAACCCCATAGAAATAGCTTGCGTTTGACCCACCATTGAAGGATGCCTCATCTATGTAAGGGACTAATTCCCCAGGGGTATTCTCACTTCCAACTAATCCTGCGATAGTACAACCATTAGAGCAGATCTCTTCGGAATTTTCTGATGGGTACTCCCTAAAATCAGTGTAGTAAGCTTGAAGAGAGGTGTATATTTGGTCCGCAGCATTCCTATGTGCTACATCGTTTGCTCTATTGATAGCAAATCTTCCAGCCGTGATACCTACTACCATAAGGATAATGATAATACCCATTACGATAAGCATTTCGACAAGAGTAAAACTGGCGTATTTTTTTGACATATACTAAAGTACTATTAAATTATCCTGTTAAAGATTATCACACGGTGTTAGAAAAACAAAATATTTCTACAAAAAAAAGGCAGTCCAAAGACTGCCTTACTCCTTACTTTATTGAAATCTGTTTACTTTCTGACTCTTTAGCTTTTGGAAGTGTAATAGTTAATACACCATCCTCAAATTTTGCTTCTACACCATCTGGGTTTACTAAAGAGGGTAGGTTAAAACTCTGCGAGTAGGAGCATGATTGGAATGTTTTAAGGAAGTATTTTTTCTCTTTTTCTTCCTTCTCTTGCTTACTTTCACCCTCAATACTCAAGGTATCCCCTGTTACAGATATTTTAATATCTTCTTTTTTAACTCCAGGCATAGCCATTTTTACATATATTTTGTTCTCTTCTTCCCAAATATTTGCAGATAGATTGTCAAAATCTCTTAGATAGAGATCATCCCATCTTGTAGGGAAGTTAAAGAAATCATCCATTAAAGATCTTACAGGAGTGTATAGAGAATCCTGTGGTTTTTGGTTTATTTTTACTATTTTCATAATTTTTAAATATAATAATTTAAATATATATGATTAGCAAATGATACAACCGAGTGCTAATTCTTGTCAAGGGGTATTAGTTGATTTTTTTTAAATTAAAAAATATACTTTAATATGAAATATTCCAAAAGAATTCAAAACAGAGTAAGTAGAATAGAGGGACAGGTAGGGGGTGTAAAGAGAATGATTGTTAACAGTACAGATGAGGATAAAGTAATGACACAGCTTCAAGCTGTAATATCTTCTTTAGAGAGTTTGAAGTTAGAGTTACTCAAAAAAAGAATGAAAGAGAGTATGGTAGAAGATATTCGAAAATCTTTAGGCCTATCAGAGTAAAAATCTGATATACTCTTAAAAGAAACTGCCTTGTTAATATTAGTATGTATAAAGATGAAGATTAAAAATCTCGGATGGTCATCCTTTTTGTTAAGTACTGGAAATATCTCAATATTAACTGACCCTCAAGCGTTGGGAGATAGTGGGCTAAGTTTTAATAAAAGTAAGGCAGATGTAGTTCTATTTACGGGAAAAGATTTAAGAGGTAAGGAAAATATTCTAAAGGAGAGAAATTTGTTAAAGAAAGTTGAGCCTGATCATAGAGAATCAATTATTGAGATTTCTTCTCCAGGGGAGTATGAGATAGGGGGGATGATGATTAGGAGAGCTGTTGATTGCCCTTTTTACACTATAGATGAAGCAGTACTGCGAGTTGTATATATGGGTCTCATTGATAACTCGCTAGATGTTTCTCAAACAAAGGATTTAGGAGATGTTGATGTATTGATTCTTCCCATTGGAAATGGTGATCTATTTATTGATTATGAAAAGATAGAAAAGATTCTCAACTATATAGATCCTACAATACTACTTCCTTGTGCCTACAAACAGGAGGGGCTTAAAATTGGTAAAGAATTAAAGAGTAAAGAGGAATTTATTAAATACTTTGGTTTTACTAATGTCAAGGAGGATACCTACTTAAATGTTACTCCTAGTCCTGAGCAAGAGAACAAGAATATTGAGGTAATATTTCTTAAATAATGAATATGGATAGAATTCCACCACAAAATATTGAAGCAGAAAAATCTGTTTTAGGTTCTATACTTTTAGATAAAGATGCTTTAATAGAGGTTTCTGGTTGGTTACTTCCGGAGCATTTCTATGATGATAGGCATAGTGCAATATATCAAAATATTTTAGAGCTTTTTGAAGGTGGCCTTCCTATCGATTTAGTAACAGTATCTGACAAATTAAAGAAGAAAAAGATATTAAGCAAGTTAGGAGGAAGGGCGTATTTAACAGAATTAGCTTCTTTTGTACCTACGGCTGCACATGCTGCTGAGTATGCAAATATTGTTAAAGAGACTGCTACTAGAAGAGGGTTAATATCTTCATCTTCTGAAATCACTAAGTTAGCTTTTGATGAAACAGTAGCTTTACCAGAGGTTGTTGATAGGTCTGAGACATTGCTTTTTAATGTAGCACAAGCGGGAATTAAGAGTAACTTTATTCATATTAAAGATTTACTTAAAGATGCATATGAGAGAGCAGCTCATGCTAAAGAAAGCGATGACTATTCAGGTATTTCAACAGGTTTTAAGGAATTAGATATTTTACTTGGTGGTTTCCAAAAGTCTGACTTAGTTGTACTTGCAGCAAGACCATCGGTTGGTAAGACCTCATTAGCTCTTGATATGATGAGGCACGCTGCGTTAATGGAGAAGAAAAATGTAGCCTTCTTCTCATTAGAAATGTCTAATATGCAGATTATGGATAGACTTTTAGGTATGCAATCCGGTATCCCTTTTTGGGAGATTAGAACAAACAAGTTGACTGAAGAAAAGGTCATTAAACTTGCAAATACAATGGGTGAGTTAGCAGATGCAAATATATATGTAGATGATATGGCTGGACAACATATTAATCAGATTAGAACTAAGGCGAGAAGACTAGCACTAGAGCAGGGTGTTGATATTATTTTTGTAGACTATCTTCAGCTTATGCATGGTAATAGTAGGGAAAGTAGAACTTTGGAGGTAGGAGAGGTATCTCAAGGATTAAAGAACTTAGCAAAAGAGTTAAGTGTACCAGTTGTTGCCCTTTCTCAACTATCTCGTGCAATTGAACAGAGACAGAGTAGGAGACCTCAGTTATCAGATCTTAGAGAGTCTGGTTCTATTGAACAGGATGCAGATGTAGTAATTTTCCTAGATAGGGAAGAAACTTGGAATCCTGATACTGAAAAGAAGGGAAGTGCAGAGGTGTTTGTAGCAAAGCATAGGAACGGTCCTACAGGTATTTTAGAGTTAGCATTTGTAAAGGAGATAGCCAGTTTCAGAAATCTTTATAAAGAGAAGAATTAGTATATACAATATATCTTTTATTGATATATAATAAACCACGCTAGGTCGAGTGGTGGAACTGGCAGACACGTGGGACTCAAAATCCCATGCTAGCAATAGTGTGAGGGTTCAACTCCCTCCTCGACCATTTATTAATATTTACGGTATACAATATGGGACTAGAAAAGATAATACTTAGTTTTTTTGATTTTGTTGGCAGTTTAGATTTTAATATGTTCGGCTTCATCTTGGGTCTTGTACTAGTAGTATTTTGGCTATTCATAATAGGTTGGGTTTGGGTAGATTCAGGTGAGAGAACATCAAAGAGGGGTTTAAGAGTAGGCTATGTTCTTTTGTCTGTTTTTCTCAATATCCCTGGATTAATAATATATTTAATTATTAGACCAAGTGAGACAATTGAGGAGATATATTGGGCAGATTTAGAGAGAAGGTATTTAAAGTATGAGACTGCTGATTTAGGTGATTGCCCTAAGTGTGGTTCTCAACTTTTCCCAGGATATGTTCACTGTACAAATTGCGGTTATACAATAAAAGCAAGATGTCCGAAATGTAATATATTAGTAAATAAAGACCATAAATACTGTGAATTTTGTGGTTTCCAATTAAGAGAGAGGGCTGTCGGAGAAGAGAAATATCCAGATGTCAAGGTTATGGAAAAACAGATTACTGCTACTAAAGAGCATGCTGTTGAGACTGTAGAATCTAAAAGGACTAGATACAAGACAGGACATAGTTTTGTTGTTAAACTCGGAAATGCAATATTAACACCATTGTTATCTCTTAAAAAAGAAATTCAGTTGAAAAAAGATGATCTTTTAGAGAAGGTAAATAAAAAAGAGGAGAAAGAGGAAGTTAAACAATCTATTACTAATCAACCAGTGAATGTAAGTAAGAAGGAGTATCCTAAGCAAAACCAGAAGAAGAAGAAGAAGAAAAAAAAGAAAAGATAGCTATTAAAGTATTAACTATGTACTGTGAAAGAGTGGATATATATTGTAAAAGACTATATTAAAAGCGTTCACCCATTAATTGTGTTTATGCTTCTATTTCTAATAGGGCTTTTTGTGTTCTGGAGAGGTTGTGCAGAATCTAGAAAGAATAGGTCTTCTGTTTTTGATATATTTTTAATCTCTAGTTACATTAGTTTACTTATTAGTAGAATTGTATATATTGTTTTGGAGTGGAAAACATTTTCGTTATACATATGGTATTGGTTACCTTATGAGAAATATGGAGACAAGATCTATCTTTTTAGGTTACTTCCGTGGAGGTTTTTTAGCATATGGGATGGAGGATTAGTTATTCTTGCAGTATTTGTTTCTCTTTTACTACTTTTAACACTTTTCTCTCTTGTTGTTAAAAAATGGAGATGGAAACATATGTTTTTCCCAATATATTTTTCTTCAACAACAATGTTAGGATTATCATATATCTATACAGGTATTACATCAGGATTTAATACTTGGATATATAGGGGGGTGGTTTTGATAATAATAATGGGACTTTTTTTTCTGATTTTTAAATTTATATACAAAATTGTTAAAAATCCAATATACGAGAAGTATATATTAGGATATGTAGGAACATTAATAGTATTACTTTCCTCCGTGTATATTGTTTACCTATATCTGTCGGACCAATTATCTATTATGGAGGATGTATTAGTTGGCATCTTTATGGTTTGGTCATTAGTAATGTCATATTTCTTTATTTCAGATCTTAGAAAGGCTAGAGTAAGTATTAAAAGTGTCTCTACTGTACGGTCTGTTAAGGTAGGGT
>JAAZAL010000149.1 GCA_012514355.1 Candidatus Dojkabacteria bacterium | reverse complement strand
TTAAGGTCCTCCACATGTCGGAAGAACACGTGAAATTGGTAAAGACCGACGAGCCCGAATACTTACCCGGTTGGACGGAGATGTCCGACAAGTACGCGGACGCGTCCAAACCTATGGACGTTGGAAGCAAGGTACTCCTTGTGCCCAGTCACTGCTGCACCACCTCGAACCTGCACGATTTCATCTACGCCATACGGGATGGAAAAGTCGAGGATGTTTGGCCCATAACCGGAAGAGGACGTTTCGACTAGTGCGAGTCCTGGTAATCGCGGACGATCTTACAGGCGCCAACGATACCGCGGTGCAATTTGCCGCCGCGGGTCTTGGCACCGCTACCCTATTTGACGCCTCTAACCTCGAACGCACAAAAGAAGTGGCGGCAGAATGCGACGTGTTGGCGGTTACCTCCGAGTCGAGGAATCTGTCCCCTGAAGAGGCAAGCTCAAAAGTTTCGGAGCTGGCGGAGACAATCCTTTCGATTTCCAGGCCTTGCATCGCATACAAGAAGATCGACTCCACTTTGAGAGGCAACGTGAGATGCGAGATATCAGCCTTGAGAAAAGCAGGACTACGCGAAGCACCCGCAATCGCCGCGCCGGGGTACCCGGGGAATAAGAGGATCGTCTGCGGCGGTTACCTCTTGGTTGACGGGCAACCGCTCTCACGGACCTATGCGGCAAAGGATGTGTTAGCGCCGGTCACGACGTCCAAAGTCGCGGATTTCTTGTCCGACAAACCCGATGAGGTAGGGCATTTGGAGTTTAGCGCGTTTGAAAGCGGAAAAGCCCAAGTCCTAGCTCGCTTGACCGAAATCTTAGCCCATGGCTACACCAACGTGGTTGTTGATTCTCTAGACCAGGCCGATCTCGACATACTCACGGAAGTTTTGTTCGAGCTTTCGAGACCTTTTCTCTGGGTAGGTTCGGCAGGCCTTGCGTTGTCCCTTTCAAGAGCGCTGTCTTCGGCTGCCGACCCACGAGTCGGTAGTCTGAGCGAGGCTCATAAAACGCCGGAGCGATCGGCTCATCTGTTCGTCATCGGGAGTATGAACCCGAAATCCATAGCTCAGGTAGAAGAAGTTGAGCGACAGGGAGCGGCCCAAGTTTTTTACCTAAACGAGAGAGAGAGAGCAGGGGCAGATGCGTTTTCGACGACAGTTTCTGAACACACGGTGTTATCGTCACAACGCATGAAATCCCAAGGACCTGCGCGCGGGTTGGCCGAGAAGGCTAAGTCCGCGCTTTCTTCGGCAACTTCCAAGGCCGTAAGCCGTGGAGGGTATTCGACCCTCATATTGAGCGGCGGAGATACAGCTTTCGCGGTGCTGCGCGCGCTGGAATCTACAGGTTTGGAGATCCTTGAAGAAGTGCTGCCGGGTATTCCGTACGGCAGGATTATTGACGGCCCCAACCGGGGCCTGGGGGTAGTCACCAAGGCAGGCGGTTTCGGCGACCGTGACTGCCTCATATCCATAGGCCGTTGGCTTTGCCAACGCGGCCTTTAGACTGGAGTGTCGAGCATGCCGTTGAGAAAACCTATTTTGGCGATCAGCATGGGAG
>JAAZAL010000076.1 GCA_012514355.1 Candidatus Dojkabacteria bacterium | reverse complement strand
TACTATCTCTGTAGGGAATATACCAACAGCTGATACAAATACGCCCCAATTTCCAATTCTAATAAGTAATTCAAATACTTTTGTTATTAAAAGGTCTATCATGTTTATATATAGAATGTTATCAGAAAATAATATAACATAAAAATATCTTTAAAAAATATCTTCAATACGATACACTTTGTTTATGAATGATAATTTAAAAAGAAGAAGTGTAGTAATTAATAGGGTAAAAAGAATTCCTTTTGTAGTACTGCTCAGAAGATTTCTCCCATTCTTTATATTTATATTTATTATTCTATTAACTTTTCTGTTTGATTTATGGAATATTAAGAATTTACAATACAATACGAAAGATCTAAAAAATGTTACATCTTCTGAATTAGATTCCTCTTTATCCAATTACATTGGAAAAAATATTTTTGCTACTAACCCTAATCAATTAACTGCAGAAATTGAAAGTACTATTGGATATGTAAAAGAAGCATCAGTAAAAAAGATATTACCTAATACGCTTAGGATAGATATAAAGGAACATACTCCTTTCTATATTGGTTATTCATCAAATAGATGTCTTCTCTTTTCTGATACAGGAGAATTAATTAATGAGATCTGTAAAGATTGCCAGGCTAAGTGTACAGGTGAGGTGTCAGAAATGGTATATATAAATTCGAATACTGTTATAGAGAGTAATGGTAAATTAATATTTTTTGAAGAGATATTTAAGGTTAACCAACTTCTTTTGGAATTTAACTACGAGATATCATCTTTAAATTTACAAGACGGTATTGCACTGTTTAGGGATGTATTGGGACACTCTTTTACTTTTGATCTTTCTAACCAATTAGAGGATCAATTAGCAAGGATGTATTTAATTGGGTCAAAAATTAACAAGGATATGATACAATATACCACTTTAGATTTGAGGTTTGAGAGACCTGTTATGAATATTAAGTAGATATTTATTGACTTTATAATAATACTTTGTGAAAATTGTAATTGGTTCTTGCTAAGTGTGTTCTTTTTGACTATATTATATACAACAAGATATTAAATTAAGTAAAATTTGACTGCTCTTAAATATATGGCACGGAAAACAATAACAGCAATAGATGTAGGCTCATCTAAGATTACAACAGTAATCTCTTCAGTAGAAGATAATCAAACGCCTTCTGTAATAGGAGTGTGTTCATATCCAAGTAAGGGTATTAAAAAGGGAGTAGTAGTAAATATAGATGATGCTACAAATGCTATTTCTGAAAGTGTAATGGCTGCAGAGAGAATGGCAGGTGTAACTGTATCAGATGTATATGTTTCCATAAATGGTGAGTTAGTCACTAGTTTAAATAATAAGGGAGTAGTAGCTGTAGCTAGTTCAGAAATTACTGTAGATGATACTTTCAGAGCTATTGAAAATGCTAGAACTCTATCTCTTCCTGATAATCTAAACCCTATACATATAATCCCCAGAGAGTTTGTAGTTGATAATCAGGGTGGTATTAGATATCCAATTGGAATGTCTGGGACTAGACTTGAGGTTGAAACTCATATTATCACAGCTCCAAATTCATATTGGCAAAATCTAAAAAAATGTGTTGAGCAGTTAGGTTTAAATGTTTTTGATGTTGTCTTTACTGGTTGGGCATCATCTCTGTCTGTTCTTACTGATACTGAGAAGGAATTAGGTGTAACTCTTTTAGATATCGGAGCAGGGACAACAAGTATTTCAATATTTGAGGAGGGTTCAGTAATATATAGTGGGACTATTCCATTAGGAGGTATCAATGTTACAAGTGATATCGCTATTGGATTACAAGTGTCTTTAGAGGAAGCGGAAAAGATTAAAGTACATATGAATGATCTTTTAGAAAACAAGAGTAAAGCTAAAAAAGCTTCATCTGATTCTACGCCTGCACTACTTAGAAAGATTGAAGAGGAAGAACCAAAATTAAAAAAGGGCGATGAGATTGATCTTTCAGTTTTAGACATTAGTGAAAAGAAAGTATCTAAAGATTTGTTAAAGAACATAATTGAGGCTAGATGTGAGGAGATATTTGAAATGGCGAAGGAAAATGTAGAGAGAGCAGGGTTTAAAATTAATATGCCAGCAGGTATTGTTCTTACGGGAGGTTCTTCATTACTAAAAGACCTTTCCAAATTTACCCAGGGTATATTTGGTGTTGCTTGTAGAATAGGGTATCCTTCAGGTCTAAATGGTATGATTGAAGAGATTTCTGATCCTTCCTTTGCTACAGTTCAGGGTTTAGTAAAGTATGCAATAGAGGATGATGGAGATTCTGAAACAATTAAGACAAAAAGTAGTAGCACTTTTAAGAATAGAGTAGTAGAATGGTTTAAATCATTAATTCCGTAAACTGCCTAGAATATAAAATGTAAGGTTAATTTAGAGTATGTTAGTCACAACAAATGTAGACCCTGTAGCCAAGATTAAGGTAATTGGTGTCGGAGGGGGAGGATGTAATGCAATAAATACAATGTTAACAGATTATGAAATCCCAGGAGTTGAGTTCATGGCCTTTAATACTGATGCTCAAACTTTAAAGCTTTCTAAAGCACCTGTTACATTACAGTTAGGTGAAAACCTGACTAAAGGTCTTGGAGTAGGTGGTAATCAGGAGCTAGGAGCTCAAGCAGCAGAGGAGAGTTTAGATCAGATTCAAGAACACTTAGAGGGTGCAGATATGGTCTTTATAACTGCAGGAATGGGTGGAGGAACTGGAACAGGAGCTGCCCCTATTATCGCTGGTGTAGCAAAAAATATGGGTGCCTTAACAGTAGCTGTTGTAACAAAACCATTTGATTTTGAAGGTAACAGAAGAAGAGAGATAGCTGAAGAGGGAATTAATACACTTAGAGATAAGGTAGATACATTAATTGTTGTCCCTAATCAAAGACTTTTAGAAATTGCTGATGCAAACATCTCCTTTATTGAAGCAATGAAAATGGTTGATTCTGTACTCGCTGAGGGAGTAAATAGTATTTCTACTTTGATAAGTCAGACAGGATATATTAATGCTGACTTTAATGATGCTAAATCAGTTATGCAAGATGCAGGTACAGCTTTAATGGGTATAGGTAGGGCAAGTGGAGAAAAGAGAGCAGAGTTGGCTGCAAGAGAAGCAACCTCTTCTCCTCTTTTGGATATGTCTATAGAGGGTGCAACAGGAGTTCTTTACAATATTGTAGGTGGAGATTTAACTCTTCCTGAGATTAGTTTAGTATCAGAATTAATTCAAGAAGCAGTTGATCCATCAGCAAATATTAAATTTGGAGCTCAAATTGATACTTCATTAGGTGAGGAAATTGTAATAACAATTGTAGCTACAGGGTTTGATGAAAAGAAGCAGGTATTTACAAAACAACAGAAGGGCGATGAAGATGATTCTGATATATTTGGACTGGGAGCCACTTCTGACACCATAAACTCATTTGAAGAAGAGAAAGAGGAAAAGAGCGATGAAGAAAAGATATTTAAGACATTAAGTGATGAGAGCGAGACAGAGGATGATTCCGATTCAGAGTCCTTTAAAGGAGCTCCTAAAAAGATTGATATTTCCTCAGACGAGGATTTTGATGATCCACTAGATAAGCCTGCTTTTATGAGGAAAATGTTTACAGGAAAGAAGAAATAGTACTGTGATTATTGAAGTCTCTGTTAAAACTTCTGCTAAGGTAAGTAGTATTAGAAAAGATGGAGATATCTATTATATTTCTTTAAAGAGTAAACCTTTTCATAATAGCGCTAATATTGAACTAATTGATTCTCTTTCTTCTCATTTTAATGTAATAAAATCATCTATTGTTATTCTTAAAGGTTTTAAGAGTAAGAAAAAGTTAATTGAAATTAAGGGGATATGAATCTAGTAAAAAAAGAAAAAAAAGGCTTTAAATTAGATTTATATATCTTTATTCCAACGGTAATTATTTCAATAATAGGTTTAATAACACTATTATCAACTACAATAGAAAGTAATGGTCAATTTGGTGATTTAGATATTTTTAGAAAGCAAGTTATTTTTTTTGTACTAGGATATATTCTTTTCTATCTTGCTACTCTTATTGATGTATCACTTCTTAAATATCCTCAAGTAGTAATTCCTGTTTACCTATTGACTATAATCCTTTTAGTTTTAGTATTTTTCATAGGTCCAGTTATTAACAATGTACAAAGATGGTTAGTAATTGGCGGCATACAGATACAACCATCGGAGATAGCTAAGATAAGTGTAATTTTAGTTACAGCTAGTATATTTTCATTTAAGGATAAGTACAACGAATGGATTTTACTACTATTCTCTTTCTTACTAGTTCTTCCTATATTTCTACTAATATATTTCGAACCAGCAGGGAGTATGTCTTTTCTTAGCCTCTTTATTTGGTTTATTGTTGCCTTTACAGGATTAAGTAATCAATTAAGGAATAGTGTTGCTTTATTAATAATTGGATTAATTTCTTCTTCAATGTTTTTAATTAGTTTTACAGGTAATTGGATATATATTTTACTTTCAGTACTATCCTTAATAATTTCAGTATTTGGTTTCTATTATCGTAAAAGTTGGAAAATTGTTGTTGCTGTTAGTTTGGTAATTGGTTTACTACTTGGCTCATTTTCAATACTACTATACTCAAACATACTAAAAGATTATCAAAAGGAAAGAATAGAAGCATTCTTAAATCCTACTCAAAGTACACAAGATATTGGATTTAATGTTAATCAATCTAGAATAGCTATTGGATCTGGTCAGTTATTTGGAAAGGGTTTCGGTAATGGAACACAAAGTAAAAGAGATTTCTTACCAGAACATCAAACGGATTTTATCTTTGCATCATTCGCTGAAGAGTACGGGTTAGTAGGCTCACTTCTTTTAATTGCACTCTTTGGTGTTATTATAGTCCGTATATTA
>JAAZAL010000075.1 GCA_012514355.1 Candidatus Dojkabacteria bacterium | reverse complement strand
TAAAAACGAATAAATATGGGATTAATAACGGAGAAATCAAACAAAGCAAGACGGGAGGAGTTCGATGTAATAACAAGGAAGAAGAATGTTGCTAGACTTACTATTAGTGATTTAATTATCCCCATTGCATCGGGTATTGTATTTATAATACTTTCTTTTGCTGTCTTTGTTCCTATGGTTCAATCTGCAATTGATTATCTTGGACAGATTAAGGAGGTGGAAGGAAAAATTGAACAGTTAGAAAAATTAGATATGCAGTTAACTAAACTAGATGAAACTCAAACGAATAAGGATGTTGTTACTTCTAGAGTGGTAATTCCTAAAATATTGTTAGTATCTGATTTGGTATATTATTTAGATACTTTAGCAACATCTTTAAACTTAGAGATAAGCGAGTTGTCCTCCTCTGATTCTTTAGATGCTGTATCTGGTCCTTTGGGATATAAAGGGAGTTACGATAATGTATTAAGTTTCCTAGATCAAGCACAAAATGTATCTCCATATATGTTAAGACTACAAAACGCTGAGGTTAGTAGAAGTGAAAACGAAGAAAGTGGAGAGGTCTGGGATATATCTCTTAATGTTAGTGGATACTTTATCTCTGAGGATACAAAAGAACCAGATATATATTCAAACTTCCAATCTTATACAGAGTACAATGATATAGTTGAGATATTTAGAGTTAAAGCAGCAAGTAAGAATCAGTAAGAGATTTAAATCTCATCCTCTAACATATCTTGCTCTTCAATCTTTTTGTTTTCCTGCTCTGGTGCTCTATCATCTTTAAGGATAACTCTGACTCTCTTGTTATTCCTTATTGCACTTATTGTGATAATATCACGTATTGAGTTAATAGTTCTTCCCTTTCTTCCAATGATAACACCCTTATCATTTTCGTTAACATCTATAGTTAATATTGTAAGCCCTGGGAAATCTACACTTTCTCTCTCATCAATTGAAATATCATCTGGATAGTTAACAATTGACTTGATAATATGCTCAAGTAACTCTTTCATTTTTAGACTAAATTAAGATTAACAAATAATTATACCCCTCTTTAGGGAATATTTCTACAATATGGGGGGAAATTTAAAAATTACTCCTTTTTCTTCTTATCCTTTTTAATACTCTTAGGCTTTGTAGAACCTCTTTTAAGAGATTTAATTAACCCTAATTTAACAAAGTATTGAGCTATAGTATCTGAAGGCTGTGCACCCAAAGATAACCATTTTGCTGCTTTCTCTTTATCTACTTCAAAAGTAGTAGGTTCTGTTCTAGGATTGTAATATCCAATCTCTTCTACAGTTTTACCATCTCTAGGGTTATGGCACTCCATAACTACTATTCTGTAATGAGGTTGTCTATTTCTTCCTGTTCTTTTTAATCTTATTTTTAACATAGCAACGGTATTTTAACAGATGAGATATTAATATTCAAGTTATTTGTTATCATTTTTTATATAAACTATCCCCTTAGTAGCAGCATCTTCTTCTGCTCTTTGCTTACTACTACCCTTCCCTTTCCCAATTTCTCTTTTATCTATCTTTACTACAACAGTAAACTCTTTATCATGATCTGGGCCTTGCTCATTTATAACCTCGTATATTGGTGTAACTTTGTACTTAGCTTGTGCCATTTCTTGAATTTTAGTCTTACTATCAATATCTAACCTATTTTTTACAATATCTGTTAGTTTCTCTATTAAATGAGTATGTATGAACTCTTTACATGCGCTATATCCAGAATCAAGATACATACCTCCAATAAT
>JAAZAL010000074.1 GCA_012514355.1 Candidatus Dojkabacteria bacterium | reverse complement strand
CCTTCTATGCTTGATAGTCCTTCAGTATATAGACTTGCATTTCCCACTCTCGTATTTATTATCCTATCTATCTTTTTCATCTGCTCTACACCTAAAGCAGCGGCTAAATCTGTTAATCTGTAGTTATGTCCTAGTGCTAAGTATTCATATCTTACTGCTTCATCTTGTCCATGGTGTCTAAACATTTTTGCTTGTCTAGCAATTTCATCATCATTTGTTGTTAGCATACCTCCCTCACCAGTAGCAATATTTTTCGTTGCATACAAGGAAAACGCTCCAACATTTCCAAAACTACCTGCAGTATTCCCATCTTGTGTAGCTCCTACAGCTTGGCAGGCATCTTCCAATATCTTTAAGTTGTGTTTATCTGCAATTTCCTTAACCTCTTTATATTTGTATACCTGACCAAAAAGATCTACTGGAATAATTGCTTTTGTTCTATCTGTTACTTTCTCCTCAATCTTATTCGGATCAATACAAAAATCATCCTCTGATATATCAACAAAAACGACTTTTCCTCTTTCCATTAAGACAGGGTTTGCTGTAGCTACAAAAGTAAAAGGTACTGTAATAACTTCATCCCCATCTGTTATACCCAAAGCTCTTACTCCGCTATGAATAGCCGTTGTTCCATTTGAGAAAGCAATAGCGTGTTTAGTACCACACAGTTTTGCAAACATAGCTTCTAATTCTGCTGTTTTTGGACCTTGTGCAATCATTCCTGATTTTAATACTTCAACTACCGCACTAATCTCTTCCTCTTCTATTAAAGGTTTAGATATAGGAATCATCTGAATATCATAAAAAATTATTTAGGATCGTATCCTTCTATATATCTCAATATTTTGGCAGGAGTACCAACAACAACAGCACCCGCAGGGACATCTTTAGTGACTACTGCACCTGCACCAATTAATGCTTTCTCTCCAATTTTTATTCCAGGTCTTAATACAGCACCTGCACCTATAGATGCGTCTTTTCCTATATGAATAGAAGAAACCTGCCAATCTTGAGCACCTTTAATTTCTCCCCCTTCTGTTCTTGCTCTGGGAATCATATCGTTTGTTGTTAAGGAATTCGGTCCTAAAAAGACACCTTCTTCCATTTGTACACCGTGATATACAGGTACATAGTTTTGTATTTTTGTCTCATCACCTATTACAACACCAGAATCAATGAATACATAGTCGCCAAGAATACAGTTCTTTCCAATAGTAACACCATTTCGTATATGACTATAGTGCCAAACTTTAGAGCCATCTCCAATCTCAACATTATCTTCAATCATAGAGTAATTACCTACAACACAACCTACTCCTATCTTAACTTTACCTAACTTACAATCCAAAATTAATGAATCGTTTCCTATTATAGAGTCTTTAGCTATTTCTGCATCAGGATGTATTCTTATATTTGTATCAAATACAACAAAATCTTTAATATTAAAACCATCTTTTAATTCCATATTACTTCTCCTCCTTATATACATCTTGAATGAACTTTATTGAATTGACTGATTCAGAAACCTTTAAACCATTTCCTTTTGCTATCTGTGCATACAAAATGGGGTGATTAGGACATGAACCAACATGAGTACCATAGGAGTTTGGGGTAATAGATTCACCGCTTGAAGATTCTATCTCTTCCCATTTCTTTTGTAATTCCTCTGTTTCAAAAGAAGCTCTTTCTACTTTATCTAGTGCATTCCCACTAATTTTTAGATACCCTTGAGAACCCATTATCGCAATTGAACACTCTAAATTAGATGGCTCAACTGCAACATTGACCTCAATACTACCTGAGGCTCCATTTTTATATTGAACAATGGAATAAGATGTATCCTCAAAAGGAATATCCATATGCTTATGATTGAATGTATCTGTTGACTTAACATCAGGGACTCCAAAAAGAAGCTGTATGATATCAAGATAGTGGATTGCATATTCATAAAGGGATCTTCCCCCCTCATCAATAGAACCTCTCCAATCCTTAAAATATCCTACTGGTCTTTGCCATCTTTGAATAAATGTTATAGCTCGGATATCACCTAATAAACCTTCTTCCAAAACTTTTTTCATCATATTTACAGTAGGATTATACCTAACTTGTAAAACACAGTATGCTTCTCTTCCTAATTTATCAGCTTCATCTTGAATTTCTTGTACCTTCTCTGCTTCAAAAGCTATTGGTTTTTCAATTAGAATATCATATCCAGAATGCAAAGCATCCATTGCCATAGGATAGTGTAAATGATTAGGAGTAGCGATAACTACAAAGTCCATATCTCCTTTCATCTCTTCTAACATTTCTTTGTAATCAGTAAATCCTTTAACATTACCATTCTCTTTTACTGCATTATTAAGGACTTCTTCATTGATATCACAAAGGGCAACCAATTCGAATTCTTGAGGATTTTCCTTTATAGCCTCAATATGTCTAATTAATATATGACCACAACCAATTATTCCTACTCGTCTCTTCATAATTTAGAAAAAAATAATTTAAGTATTTACAATTTGATTATTCTACTTTATCAAAAATAATTCTTCAAGGACAATTTGCTACTTATTTTTTCTCTTAGAGTAGTAATTCTTCTTACTGTAATACAATATCTTCTCTTGATTATTTACCATTCTACCTAACATATCAGAAAGTAGACCAAAAAGAGCTATTACTATACCTAAAGTAAAAGAATATATTCCAGCTAGTCCTAAGAATTTAAAGGGTGTAAATGTTCCTGTTTTTAATCTATATATTATTACAAACAGCATTGCTAATATCCCAAATATAAAGGGGATTAGACTTAATAGCCCAAAGAATTTCATAGGAGCAAAATCTCTAAATGCTCTTAATATATTAAAGGCAGATACAGTAATAAAACTAAATACACTTTTTACTACTCTTGATTTTCTTCCTTCAAAGTATTTAATACTTATTGGTACCTGTAAAATATTAAGATTTTTAGAAGCCATTAATTGGAATGATTCTTGGGTATATGTATATTTACTATCTATATTCATCTCTAGCATTGCTTCTTTAGAGTATGCTCTATATCCACAGGTAACGTCATCAAAGTGTTGATTAGTAATACTACTTACTACCTTAGCACCTAATTGATTACCTAAATATTTACCCTTAGACATATTCTCTGGTCTTTTTCCTTTACTAAATCTACTACCTGCTACAAATTGAGCAGTTCCATCTACTATTGGTTTAACTAGTAAAGGTATTTCTTCTGGTAAGAATTGTAAATCTCCATCTATATTTACTGACATATCTGCTCCCAATTTTAATGCTTTATCTATTGCTACTTGAAATGAGTATGCTAATTTCTTTTGTCTATGATTAGAATATACTAATGCTCCATGTTCTTTAGCAATTTTAACAGTATTATCTGTACTTCCATCATCTATTACCATTTTAACTATTTCATCAATACCTTCTATCTTTTTAGGTATCCTATCTAGTAGTTCCCCTATTGTTTTCTCTTCATTTAAACAGATTGAAAATACTATTAGTTTCATATATTTATATTTAAAATTATCTATTCTTTTTCTGAGAAGTACTCACTTAACATCTCTTGGTAACCTCTTGCTTCTGGAAGCTTAGTGTTCAGGAGTACAGAGTAATGTGGAACTTGTGCAGCTCTTTCGAAATCATCTAGTTTACACTCCTTTATTGGAGTATCTATTTCTTGCATACTTAGAATCTCTTGTGCAAATTCATATCTAGAGAGATGATCCTTACTACATAAATGATATATCCCTGGTTCAATCTTTTCTTCAACTGCAAGAAGTATACCTTTACTTAAATCTTTAACATATGTTGGGCATCCAACCTCATCTGTTACAACCTTTAGTTCTGGTAACTCTTTCGCATACTTAGATATTTTATCTATAAAGTTAGTTGCATTTGGTCCAAATAGCCATGAGGTTCTAAATATGTATGAGTTTGGTTTCTCTTCTAATACATTAAACTCTCCTTGTAGTTTAGATTCTCCATATACACTAAGAGGTTTAAAATTTTTGTATTCCTCTGGATATCCTTCTTTTCGGTTTTCTCCAAATATGTAATCTGTAGATACATGTACAAATTGTATCCCCATCTCATTACATGCCTGAGCCATATATTTTGGAGCATTAGCGTTAACTTTAAATGCTATCTCCCTATCCTCTCCCTCTGCCTTATTTACATTAGTATATGCAGCGCAATTTACTACATGCTCTACACCTGATTCAAATATCAAGTCTCTAACCTGTTGTTGCTCTGTAATATCAATTCCTCCTTGGGATATATCATTTCTTAAAACTTCATACCCTTTACTTTCAAGTAAATCAGAAAGGTAATTACCTAACATTCCATTTGAACCAAATACTAATACTTTCTTCATCTGAAGTTATAATTAATTAGAATTACGGATTTTATATGTGCATTATATCAAAAAAGAGAATACAGACAGTATTTTATATAAGAATATGATATTAAAACAGTTTCAATTTTTCTTTTTTTTGTTTTGATTCAAGAATTTTTTAATATTATCTCTAGACTTATCTTGTAGAAATCCATATACTGCCTCTTCAGAATTAAAAATAAAAATTCTGTTATGAACTTCAAAATATCTTTTTAATGCTGCTTTTGTTCTATCAGAATCGTATCTCCCTTCGACATATTTTTTTTCTCTAAGGCGAAATTGTGAATCTTTAAAATTCATATGATAATGTATTGTTACTGATTTCGGACAATTCCTTACATTGTACCCTTCGTTTCTTATCCTTATACACACCTCATTGTCTTCAAAACTCCCCTGCATTTTCTCATCAATAGGAAATTTATAATAATACTTTGCCTTCCATAATGTAGATCCACCAGGTACCCATGGCACTACATCTGAAACTTGAGTTGTGTTCCTCTTCCAGAATAATTTTGAACTGTCCCTCAATTCAAAAATGTCTGCCTCATTATCTTGTTCAAAAGTTCCTCCATTAAACTGAATTAAGCAATCGGGAAAAATTACTTTAGAGCACACGGCCACAGTTTTTTCATCAGAATTAATTGCCTTAATTAAATTCTCAAGATAGTAAGGTGTTGCAACAATATCATTATCTACAAACAAGAAATATTCTCCTTTTGCATGTTTTACGGCCTCTACCCTTCCTCTTGCACAACCCAAATTAGTCTCAGATTCTATAAATTTAATATTCTTGAAATTTTTTACAAAATTTTTTAGTATCTGTTTTTGGATTTCGTCAGAATTATTATCGAGGATAATGAGTTCAAAGGGTAATCTCGTAAACCTAAAGAGAGCCTTTATAGAGAATATTGTGTCTTCTACTCTATTAAAACTAAGCATTATTATTGAAACCAGTTCTATTGATTCCAAGGGTGATGTTTTATTTTGAAACCAGCAATATATATTAATAAATTCCCTATTAATATACCGATACCCTCCCTGCTTAATTATTTGATATACTTTACTTAATATTTTCCGAATAGACATTTAGAGAAATATTGCTAATAGAGTAGATACTTTGTATCAGAATCTATTAATATATATAATCATTAAACTACTTATTATATTACCATCTATGAAAGAAAAAGTCAGTATTCTTATGCCATCTTACAATTATGAGAAGTATATTGGAGAAGCCATCGAATCGGTTATTAAACAAACTTATTCAAACTGGGAATTGATAATTATTGATGATGGATCAAAAGATAGCTCTGTTGAGATAATTAAAAGTTTCAAGGATAAGAGAATCAAATTATATATTCAAGACAATTCTGGTGTAACAATTACGTTAAATAAAGCTTTAAATTATTCTTCCGGTAAATATATCTGCTTTCTTGATGCTGATGACAAATATCACCCAGAAAAGATAGAAAAACAAATTCAAATGATTAATTCTGGTTATGATATTGTAACAACAAAAGTCAATGCAATAAACAAAGAAAGTCGGAACTCATCAGATAAATTTTTTGATTTATGGTGGTATTCCTATGATCCCAATATTATTTTTGGTGAAGATAGGGAGTACAAATTTTTTAATGGTAATTATTTATGCAAATCAGCATTAATGCTTAAAAAAGATCTTTTCCTTAGATTTGGGAATTTTAATAATTCTTTAATTACTGCATACGATCTTGAGCTCTGGATAAAAATGATACCCTTTGTGAGAATTGGAAGATGCAATCAAATATTGACATATTATAGGTGGCATGGTTTAAACGAAACTATTGTAAATACTACAAGAATGAGAACCGAATTGCTATTAATTTATGATGATTATTTAGATAATCTACATTTGTCTCTTGGAAATAGTCCCGAAAAAGTTAATAAATTCCTTATTTCATTTCAGCATTTTCTTAATAAAAATGAACTCTTAAATGCATACAATGCACTTCAAATACTAAAAAAATCTACAGAAGTAAGTAATTCAATTGACCTTCTTAAAAACAATAAAGCTTTGGATTTAATAATCCCAATCATTGAAAACAAAAGAATTAACAATACTTTCATTACAAAAGGTCAAAGAAATTTGTCAAAACTCTTCAAAAAAAATAGAGAACCTATTTATAAAAGGATAAGAAGAAAAATAATACCTTACGACATTCGATTATTTATTAAATCTATATCTAAAAGTAGTAAAAAAACATAATTAAATTATTTGTTTATTCTCAATAATTGAGGAAAGCTTTAATTTAATTCTAAAATCCTCATGTGCATAAGATAGGTTATCATTGTAAAAAGGATCTCTGCCACCCATATATTCAATATACTGTGGCCATCTCTTTCTTAACTTCTCCGCATTAACAGTATCCTTCTCTAAATCCTCTTTGTTCTTAGTATCTAATCTACTAACAGATTCATAATGTATTAACTCTGTATAAGGAGTATATACATTATACAACCCTCTCTCATATAATCTAATTCCAAAATCTACGTCTTGATATGCAGGATCAAACACCTCATCAAAACCATTCATATCTAAAAACAATTTTCTTCTAACCATAACACAAGCCCCAGTAACAGCTAAATAATTTCTTACATTAACAACACAAGCCTCATAACCAAAAGTATCCCCATCCTCTAACCTATGAGAATGAGCAGCAACCCCACCAGCACCAACAATAACACCAGCATGCTGTATCTTCCCATTAGGATAGTAAAGCTTAGCACCAACACTACCAACCTCAGGAAGTTGACACCACTCCAGCATACTCTCTAACCAAAATTCGTTTAAAACCTTAATATCATTATTAAGTATCAACATATATTCCCCATCTACCTGTTTACTTGCCCAATTATAAAGTTTTCCAAAATGAAAAGGCATATCATACTCTAAAACCTTAACCCCATCCCTTTTAATCTCTTTCAAATACTCTAAAGTCTCTACCTCATTACTCCTGTTATCTACTACAACAATCTCATAATTACTGTATTTAGTATGCTCTATAATACTACTAATAGCCCTTCTTAAATACTCCACCTTATCCTTAGTAGGAATAACTATACTAACCTTAGGATTACCTACAATCTTAAACTTAACCCTCCAACTACCCTCAAAAGCACCCTCAATTACCTCTCCCTTTAACTCTCTCCTTTTTAAATACCCCTCTAATACACCCCTCTGATTCTCATATGCCCAATCCTTATCTCCACTATTTGCTAGTGCCGTAGAACCAGGATACACCCTCCAGTGATAAAGAATTTTAGGAATATGTACTACATTCCATTTAAGATGATACGCAGTAACATACCTTAAAACTAAATCCCAATCCTGTGCACCCTGTGTCCCCTCTACCAATCCCCCTAACTCTTCAAATACCTCTTTTTGTAACAAGTAACATGAGTAGTATACATCTGGGAAGTAAGAGTATGAGGAGACCAATCAGGCCAAAAAGAAGGATCAAACCTATTCCCTCTCTGGTCTATCTTATCAAAATCACTATACAAAAAATCTACCTTAGGATTATTGTTAATACCCTTTGCTAATTCAAGTAAACAGTTAGGAGAAATCTCATCATCACAATCCATAAACACAAGATACTGCCCAGTAGCCATATTAATAGCATTATTACTATTTTGTATAATGTTGATACCATCTCTTAACTCCTCTGAAAGAAATGAAAGTTTAACCCTTTTAGGATATTCTTTTTTAAACCCCTCTAAAAACTCCTTACTCTCTTTTACACCTTTACTAGAACCATCAGATATACATATCTCCCAATTATCATATATCTGATCTGTAATTGAATCTAGTGCACTCTGCAGCATCTCTTCTGACTTATTCCATACAGGAAATATTATACTAAACTTAGGTTTAACCTTAAGTTTAGACAAATCCTCTTTCATACTCTTTTGATTAAGATATACACTCTCTACATTACTCATCCACTCTTTAAACAGTATCCTATTTAAATCCCCAACCCTACCCCTTGAATGTAAAAATCTAAATATTTTTTTAGTAGCTCTTTTAAAAGTAAAAAATACACCCTCTTTTTTAACTAAGGTCTTAAACTGAACCAAATATATTGGAAGTCTTTGTATAACCCTTTGAAAAATCTCTTTTAATTTCATATCTAAAAAGTCTTACTATATTTCGCTACCATCTCATTTGGATTCCCTATCTCATATGACTTATCCTCTTTCAACCACAGTACCCTATCTGAATACTTCTTTACACTTTCCAAACCATGAGATACAAACAGTATTGTCTTTTTACCAACAATCTCATCAAAGTATGCAAAACATTTCTTTTGAAACTCACCATCTCCTACAGCTAATACCTCATCTAATACTAATACATCTGACTTAACTTGAATTGCTATTGAAAATGCCAATCTAACATTCATACCAGAAGAGAATTTCTTTATAGAAAGATCTTGAAATTCTTTAAGTTCAGCAAACTCAAAAATATCATCAATATGGTTATCTACCTCTTTTTTGGTTAATCCTAAAATAACACCATTTAAATATACATTCTCTCTAGCACTAAGATCTGGATTAAATCCAACACCAAGCTCTAAGAAAGGAACTAGTTTTCCATCAACTGTAATACTGCCTTGTGTAGGAACATATATTCCAGAAATTAGTTTTAGAAGAGTTGATTTTCCTGCACCATTAGGACCAATTACACTAAAAAATTCTCCTTTCTTAACCTCAAATGAAAGATTTTTTACTGCAGTAAAATCAATCATTCTTTTTTTTGAGAAGGGATTTACAAATCTCTCTTGTATGGTATTAGCTGAACCATGTTCTGGGATTCTAAAATTCTTTGTTAAATTTTCTACTTTAATTGCTATATTCTTTTCCATTTTTTAAAAATGTTCTGCTATTTTTTTAATATGTCTATTAAAATATCTACTACCAATTACAACTAAAATTAAGGATGTTACAAGTGCTACTAAAACAAATTTTGTATCTGTAATATTTCCATATATCAATGCTTCTCTAACAGCTTTAATAAATCTTGCAACAGGATTGTAGTATACAATGAATCTAAAATTCTCAGGAATCATCTCAATTGGGAAAAATACAGCACTAGCATAGAAAAGAAGTTGTAATACTAGTTCCATAATGTGCTGAAGATCCCTTACATGAACTAACCAGATACTGGTAAAGAAAGAAACACCATAGAGTGCCAAAAACATTGTGAAGCATATTAAAAGAATATATGCCAAACCTAGAAATGTTAAACTGATATTTAAAATTAATGCTACTGCAATTACAATACCTAGATTGATGCTAAAGTTAATCAATGCCATGGTAAGAGAGCTAGCAACAACAACCTCTCTTCTGAAATTAATCTTTACAATTAACCCTGCTCTCTCCATAATTGCACCCATACCCCAAATCATTCCTTCATTAAAGAATGTATATACAATCAAACCTGAGAGAAGATATACAGCGTACTGCTGTGATGTAAGTCCTGTTGTAGACCCAGATACTCGAGAGAAAATCATAAACAGGATTAAAAACATAAAGAAGGGTTTAAGCAATACCCAAAAAAAACCTAAAATAGAGCCCTTGTATCTCATCTTAAAGGTTGTTTTTACAAATTGTTTGTATAGGTCTAAATCATTACTTCTCATTACCTGTTTTTAAGATATTCCTTTAAAGTTATCTTTTTAGAGTATATCATTTTCCATATTAACCAATTAAAAAGATACCAGATAGTTTCCCTAATTGCTATACCAATTCCCAATCTCCTTTTCAAACTT
>JAAZAL010000073.1 GCA_012514355.1 Candidatus Dojkabacteria bacterium | reverse complement strand
TTTAAGATTAAATATTGATTCAGCAATATGTTTTTCAGTAAGAAGTATTACAGGAATCTGATATGTCTCTGAGATGTTAAATGCGTCTTGAATTAATGTATATGAATCTAGTGCATCGCTAAGAGAGATTACACATCTAGGAAACTCACCATGACCAGAATATACTGCAGCGTTTAGGTCAGAGGATCCACTCCAAGTTGGTACACCAGTTCCAGATCCTGCTCTTTGTCCAAGTACAATTACCAAAGGGATTTCTGTCATTGCACTACAAGATATACTCTCTGTCATCAGATCAAAACCTCCTCCAGAAGTGGCTGTAAAGGCCCTAGTGCCCATATACATACTACCCATTACCATTTGAACAGCTGTAATTTCACTTTCGGCCTGTTTTACAAGTATTCCAGTTTTTTCATATGTATTTCCTAGCATTTCTAATATTGAGGTGGCTGGAGTCATTGGATATGCATAGTAAGCTCTACAACCAGCGGAAATTGCACCTAAAGCTATTGCTTGATTACCAGTAATTACTAATGAGTCCTTCCACTTTTTATCTTTAGCCTTAGGTAATCCTTTTAATACATCATCTTTAATTTCATCTAGGTTATACCCAGAGATAAGGCATCTCTCTTCTGCCTGCAGATCTACTCCTTGCTTTTGAGCAAAGTAATCAATGACTACTTTCACAAGCACTTTAATATCTAATCCTAGTACTTTCCAGATACTTCCTAGTATAACCATATTTCCCATTATCTTAGGAGCTTTCTGTTGTTCTGAAATAGTTAGGGTGTCAATATATACAATTTTAATCTTGTTTTTTTCAATATACTGCTTTGCTTTGGGTTCTAATTTAAAATCTTTAACTGAATGAAAGATTACTCCATTTTTGTATACAGTAAATAGATAGTTTTCTAATGCGTCTTGCGCTATACAAACAAGTATATTACTTTTTCTTGTTGGAGAAAGAATTTCTGATGGTGAGAAATCTATTTGATAGGAAGCAAAACCCCCTCTAATTATCGATGGATACTCTCTATATGCAAATGTGTGATATCCGAGCTCCTTTAAAGCTTTACTAACAAATTTACCTAAGGAATTAATACCTTGTCCTGATTGCCCTCCAAATTTTATAGACACTCTTTCTTTCATATATTTAAGAATTTTTTAGGATATCAATTTAGGTTATCATTGTTAAAATATCTTGTCAAAACTATTACAATATAGGATAAAGTAAGGTAGAATACTCTCATGGTTGATAAATGTAATCTAACAATTGAATCTGGTAAGGGTGGTGATGGAATGATTGCTTTTGATAATAATAGGAAGGCAGATGGAGGAGATGGTGGAGATGGTGGAGATGTTTATGTGGTTGGAGATACAAATGTGTATGATCTTTCAAAACTTTCTGAATTAAAGAAAGTTAAGGCTCAAAATGGAGAGAATGGGAATAAGAACAAGAAATCGGGTAAAAAAGGTGATGATCTTGAGATTCATTTACCACTAATTACTAAAATATTTAATGAAGATGGTACAGAACTTCTAACTGTCTCTATGAGTGGTATTAAAGTTAAACTTCTAGATGGAGGTAAGGGTGGAGAGGGTAATTTCACTCTAAGAGGTGATGGCTGGGATGGAAAGATGTCTAGAAAAAAGGGTGGTGAGCAGTTAATAAAAAATATCAAATTAGAATTAAATCTAAAGTCAGATGCAATATTTTTGGGTTTCCCTAATGCAGGAAAATCAAGTATTGTTAATTCTTTAAGTAATGCTAAGTATAAAGTTGCCCCTTATGAATTTACTACTTTAAATCCTCAATTGGCTTTAATGGATAGATATGTATTAATGGATTTACCTGGATTAATAGAGGGAGCTTTTAAGGGTAAGGGTTTAGGAAAAGATTTTATTAAACATACTAAATACGCCAGTCTTTTAGTACATTGTATTAGTTTAGAGAATGAAAATATATTGGATAGTTACAATAGGATGAGAGAAGAGTTTCTTAACATATCTGAGACCCTCTACTCTATACCAGAGTTTGTTGTATTTACTAAAGCAGATATATATTCAGATGAGCAGTTAGTTATTAAGAAAAAAGAATTAAGTAAGCAGTTTAAAGATGCAATATATATTTCAGTATTTAGAAAAGAGGATGTAAATATGCTTAAAGAAGAATTAAAAAAGAGATTGAGTTCTATTTCGAATTCCATTGTCTAGTGCTAATTTAGCATTCCATTGTAAATCTGGTTTATCTCCCATACTTTCTACTAACCATTCTAAATATTCTCTGTCTGTTCTTTCTATCTCTTCAAAAGTTTTACCCATATATTTACCAAAGGTCATTTCTCTCATTACTTGTGGCTGTTTAGTAATCATTATCATATTTTCAATACTTAGTTTTGTATTATCCTTAAGATATATGAAAAGATCTTTAAGAAAATATACATCACTTAGAGCATCATGTGCTTTAATATGCTCTTTGTTTTCTGTTTTATACAGTCCTAGATAGTATCTAAGAAATTGCAATCTATAGCTTTCTAAATCTCTCCCTTCCTCCGTAGTAAGTGCATTTCTAGATAGTTTTAATGTACATATTTTATTTGGAACTTGAATACCTTTTTTTTCTAATACCTCAACATCAAAATCAACATTATGAGCGACCCAAATATATTTATCAGCAAGAAATTGTAAATACTCTTTTAATGAATCTCCTTTGTACTGTGGATCTCTGCCCTCTTTAGGAAGTTTAGCTTGTTCAAATGTATCACACTTCTCTACATCTTCAGGGGTTATGTTATGTACAGACATTGCACCAAAAGATATCTCTTGAATAGGTTTAAAATACATATTCATGTATATATCTGGATTGTCTGTTAATATTGCTAGCTGTAAGAGATCCTTGCTTTGGGTATCTGTAGTCTCTGTATCAATGTAAAGTATGTTTTCTTTATTCATAGCGATATTCTAACACAAGGATATTTTACTAACAAATATTTGAAAAGATATATTTAAATTGGTAGTATAAAAGGAATATAAATTAAATTTGATGTTAATATGGCAGAAGAAAAGAAAGGAAATATAGTACCAATAGCAATCTCTTTGGTTTTTGTATTAATACTTGCTGTAGGTGTTTATTATTTAATAAGTAATAAAAATACAACTCCTGTAGATAATGAAATAAATTTAGTAGAAGAACAAGAAGAAATGAATACTGTACAAGATTTTGATGAGTTTACATTTAATACTATTACACCTGGGACAGGTGCAGAAGCAGTATTAGGTAATAAAGTATCTGTTCATTATGAAGGTACTTTAATAGATGGTACTAAATTTGATAGTTCATATGATAGAGGTATCCCATTTGAGTTCATATTAGGAGGTGGCGAGGTTATACAAGGTTGGGAAGAAGGTGTCTTAGGAATGAAGGTAGGTGAGGTTAGAGAATTAAAAATTCCTTCTTCAATGGGATATGGTGAATATGGAGCAGGCTCTATGATTCCTGGGAAAGCTGGATTAATCTTTAAAGTAGAATTACTAGAGATTAAGTAATTAGAACTTACCAGAAACCATTAAAATTCCAACAGTAAGTAGTAATATGCCTGAAATAAGGTGCATATATCTTACATTTTTATCCTTCCAATCTTTAACATCTTCAATGTTTTTTGTTCCAAAGTAAACTAAGAAAGTGACTATCAGCATTGGAATGATAAAGATAAAATTGTAAAGAAGTAATGATGGTATTGCCTTTGAGACCCCTTCATCTGCAAGTAACCCTCCTAAAATGATATATGGTC
>JAAZAL010000072.1 GCA_012514355.1 Candidatus Dojkabacteria bacterium | reverse complement strand
AGGAGACTTGAAAATCACAGCTATCATTAGCAGGACCAGCCACTACACACGCTGGAGTACCTGGGACAATATTTAAACCCTCATAGCCTGTATCATTTCTTACTATCTTACCTTGGAAGTTAATATTATCAGATGTTAGAGCGTATGCATTACTTTGAAAATATATAGCAAAAACTAAGGATACTATCAGCAAAATGAACAAGTTTTTTGCTACATTTGGGCAGTTAATTTTTTTCATAAATCACAGTCTACACTTTGTTCAGTATTTACAAGCATTTCAGACACATACTAACTGTGATATAATAATAGTAGAAATGTATACAGTTGTCAAAGCATTTTTACTATATTTACTACCTACACAATGATGCTTACGATCCTTTGGGGAACATAAATAAACTTTTTTATTTCTTTATTGGATAACAGTTGACCTAGAGTATCCGACGAAAGGACCTTTTCTTTAATTGTTTCCTGCGTATCACTATCTGTAATAACCACTCTACCCCTCACTTTTCCATTAATTTGCACAGGAATTTCAAATTCCTCATCTTTTATCAAGCTTTCATCAACTTCTGGCCACATTTGGTTATGAACTGAATACTCTTTCCCCATAGTACAACACCACATTTCTTCAGCAATATGAGGCAATATTGGTGCAGTAAGTAAAACAATTTTCTCTAGGTCTTTATTATCAAACTGAAATTTAGAAAAAGTATTATAAAACTCCATCAAAGCAGCAATAGCAGTATTGAATCTAAAATCTATAATGTTATCTTCAATTCTACGTACTAACTTCTCTACCCCTCTTTTAACTTTAATATCACTACTTTCTACCCTGTTTTGATATGCACTATTAAGAAAAGTATAGTATTTACTTACAAATCTTTTAACCCCTTGAATTGTACGAGTACTCCATACTACATTTCCCTCGTAAGGACCCATAAACATAAGGTAGGCTCTTGTTACATCAACGCCGTAGGTTTCTATCAATTCATCTGGACCAATAACATTACCCAAAGACTTAGACATCTTAGCTCCATCCTCACCTAATACTACTCCATGAATAGATCTTGCCTTGTAAGGCTCAATATCTCGGACTAAACCTAAGTCAAACAGAACTTTATGCCAAAATCTTGAATACAAAAGGTGCAAAGTAATATGCTCTTGCCCTCCCTCATAGTGATCAACTGGCATCCAGTAATCTGAAAGCTCTCTTGAAACAAATTCATTATCATTTTTGGGGTCAGTGTACCTAAGATAGTACCAACTTGAACCTGCCCAGTTAGGCATAGTATCAGTTTCCCTCTTAGCTTGCCCCCCACATTTCGGACAAGTGGTATTTACCCACTCAGAAATATTTGCTAAGGGAGACTCACCCGTCTCAGTAGGTTCATAACTTTCAACTTCAGGTAGTTTCACAGGCAGTTCACTCTCAGGTACAGGAACTGTACCACACTTAGGGCAATGTACTATTGGAATTGGTTCCCCCCAGTAATGTTGCCTAGAAAAAATCCAATCATGAAGATGATATCTAGTTACTACATCTCCAAGAGAGTTTAATTTTAGAAATTCTCCAACTTGCACTTTAGCCTCTTGACTGCTAAGTCCATCTAGAAATCCCGAATTAAAGACTTTTCCATCTCCTGTATATACCATTTCTAAAGCAGTAATTTCAGATCTATCCCCCCTCTCACCTTCAATTACTCTTTTAATTGGTAAACCGTATTTAATGGCAAACTGGAAATCTCTTTCATCATGTGCAGGGACTCCTACTACTACACCCGTCCCAACTGTTGTTAATACAAAGTCTGCAGCCCATATTGGCAATCTTTCATTGGTAATGCTATTTACACAGTAAAGTCCTGTAAACACACCACTCTTTCCGGCGTCATTGTACTCTCTCTCTTGTGAGCTCTTATTTCGACTCTCTTTAATATATTTTTCTACTTCCTCTATCCTATCAGTGGGAATATTCTTTTTTAACCTATTTAAAACTTCACTTTCGGGAGCTATGACTACAAAAGTAGAACCAAATTGAGTATCCGGTCTTGTTGTTGATACAGTTAAGACCTCTTCACTGTTTTCTACCTTATATTTAATATCATACCAAGTCTTTCTGTCTATCCAATTCCTTTGTAAGGCCTTTACTGAATCATCATAATCAACTAAATCTAAATCTTTATCTAATCTATCAGCATACTCAGTTATTTTTAACACCCATTGAGACAAATTCTTCTTTTCCACTGGGGTCCCACACCTTTCATGCAGTGAGTCAATTACTTCCTCATTAGCACACCCAACCTTACATTTCGGACACCAGTTAATAGGCATTTCGGACTTATACGCTAAGCCCTTCTCAAACAGCTTTAGAAAGATCCATTGTGTCCACTTATAATATGACGGGTCTGAAGTATCTAACTCCCTACTCCAATCAAAAGACAGACCTAAGGAGTGAAGTTGTCTCTTAAAATTTGCAATATTTTCCTTAGATATCTCTTGAGGAGGTCTTTTTACTTTAATAGCGTAATTTTCTGTAGGAAGACCAAAAGCGTCCCACCCTATTGGATACATTACATTGAAACCCTTCATTCTTTGAAGCCTAGCTACAGCATCCATCATTGAGTAGTTTCTAGTATGT
>JAAZAL010000008.1 GCA_012514355.1 Candidatus Dojkabacteria bacterium | reverse complement strand
GTAGCTGTCCAAGAGATTAATGAAGACCCAAGTTTAATAGATAGCGTTGATTTAAAAAATGCCCCTGTTGCAAGAATCGTAAACTCAATAATGCAGTATGCCGTTATCTCTAAAACTTCAGATATCCATGTTGAACCAATGGAGACTAGATTGAGAATTAGATTTAGAATACACGGTGTAATGACCGAAAGATTATCCCTTCCTAAAGTACTAGCACCTGCTGTTGTTTCTCGTATTAAGATTATGTCTAACTTAAAAATTGATGAAAAAAGAGTTCCTCAGGATGGAAGATTTCAAATTAAGGTTAAAAATGCAAAGGTTGATATCCGTGTTTCTGTTATGCCAATGATTCATGGAGAAAAGGTAGTTATGCGTCTTTTAGAATCTGATACATCAGGCATTACCCTCGAGTCAACCGGTATGAGAGGTAATGCTTACAAGGTATTCTTAGATGCACTTACAGTTACTAACGGGATTGTACTTGTAACTGGGCCAACGGGAAGTGGTAAAACTAGAACTTTAGCTTGCTCGCTAATTAAGGTAAATGACCCAGGAGTAAATATAATCTCTTTAGAAAATCCAGTAGAAATCCGAGTTCCTGGAGTAACTCAGGTTCAGATTAATCCTGATGTAGGTTTAACATTTGCAAACGGTTTAAGATCTGTACTTAGGCAAGACCCTGATATCGTAATGGTTGGAGAGATTAGAGACCAAGAGACGGCTGAGTTAGCTATCCAAGCCTCTTTAACAGGTCACTTAGTACTCTCAACACTTCACACAAACAGTGCAGCAGCAGCGATTCCGAGACTTTTGGATATGGGTATGGAACCTTTCTTACTTGCCTCTACTATGAGGGTTTTGGTTGCTCAACGTTTACCAAGAAAGATATGTTCAAGATGTATGAAGCCAGTACCAGCTACTCCTGCAGAGGTAAAAGAGATTCAAGAGGCTTTGTCAGGGATAAAGAATTTTGATTTAATAAAGTATTTAACTCAAGTTATTAATTCAAAAAAAGCGAAAGGAGAGGAAGGTTCTGCGGCTTTGAAAGTTCCAGAAATTGGGCCTGATGGAA
Source organism: Candidatus Dojkabacteria bacterium (assembly GCA_012514355.1). Taxonomy (GTDB): domain Bacteria; phylum Patescibacteriota; class Dojkabacteria; order SC72; family SC72; genus UBA2259. Next base: position 1,358 of record JAAZAL010000008.1, on the reverse strand, counting down.
AACCAATAATATATCTTTACAAAGGTACAGGTTGTGATAGGTGCGGTGGCTCTGGTTACTCTGGTCGTATTGGTATTTTTGAAGTGTTAGATGTTACGGACAAAATTAGTAGAATGATAATGGGTAATGTAACAGCTCAGGATATCGAAACTGAGGCTAAAGAAAACGGTATGATTACAATGACTCAAGATGGGTTTTTGAAACTACTCGAAGGTATTACAACCATAGAGGAGGTTTTGAGAGTGTCAAAAGAATAATTTTAGGTTATAATAAAAAAGAATGGAAAATAGTACTGCCCAAAATACTACTGTCGCCTACCCTGACTTTGCTCAGAGTGCACCCGCAGTTACACCAGTAATTGATACTTCGCAGCAAGGAGTTATACCACCTGTTGTTCAAACAACCCCACCCCCAACAGAACCATTAGCGAATGTTTCTCAACCTGTTGCTACGGTACAACCTACTCCTGTTATTGAACCGAATCTAGATGAATTAATTAATATTCAAGAAGCGCTTCCAATAAACAACCCTAATAGTGAGACCCCTTTGAAAGGTATTGTAGATAACAGTTTACAAGACATTATCCCTGGAGATAAGATCCCAAAGGCAATGATTAGAAATCCAAAGGCAAGGAATCTGTCTCAACCTATAGATGTAGATGGAGATGGTCAAACTACTCCTGCAATTACAAAACTGTCTAACACAACAAAGATAGATGAAATGCTTAGATATGCTATTGAGCATAATGCATCTGACTTACACATTACTGCTGGATATCCTCCTATCGTTAGAATAGATGGAGAGTTAATGGAAATAAGTGAAAGTATTATTACTCCAGAGGAAGCAGAGGAGATAATATTACCAGTTTTAAGCGAAGAAAAAAGAGAGCTTTTAGAGGTAAACAGAGAGGTAGATTTAGCATATTATCACGAAGGAGATTTACCTTCTAGATTTAGAATCAATGCATACTACACAATGAAGAATATGGCTGCGGCATTTAGATTAATTCCTTCTCGTGTAAGAACCTTAGATGAACTCTTTTTACCAAATATTTATCATGAATTAGCGAAATTAAAACAGGGTTTCATATTAGTAACAGGTCCAACGGGTCATGGTAAAAGTACTACATTAGCTGCAATTTTGGAAGAGATAAATACTACTAGATTTGCACATATTGTAACTATTGAAGACCCTATTGAATATGTATTTGAAGGAAAGAAATCTTTAATAGATCAAAGAGAGATGAATGATGATACACACTCTTGGCCAATAGCACTTAGAAGTGCACTAAGACAAGATCCAGATGTAATACTTGTTGGAGAGATGAGAGACTATGAAACTATTGCTTCAGCTATTAC
>JAAZAL010000007.1 GCA_012514355.1 Candidatus Dojkabacteria bacterium | reverse complement strand
ATACAGGATCAAGTTATAAAAAGAGAAATTCCAACATTACATACAGGTTGGCCTTTAAGACGGATAGCAGATTTAATGCTGAGAGATTACACCTTTGGCTCAAATGATACTAAAAGAACAAAATACGGTGATTTGCTCAAAGAGCTTTCAGATACTTGCTCAAAAACCTCAATTACAGATGAGAATTTCGCTAATACCCTTGAGACCAAGACAAAAGAAATTGAGCAACAGTATACTGAATTACTCATAGATGATAAGTGTCAAGAAGAAATCTCTAGGCGAACCCAAGTTGACTTCGTTACCTATGTTCCAATACAAAAAAGATTTAAAGAACCGAATTCGGAAGCTAAAAGCCGTTTTAGCTATAGTTTGAGTAACAGACTTAATTCAATTTCAAAGACTTTGGTGAAAGATATTGAAAATAAAGAGGAATTGGCTAACAGTAAGCAATTATTCATTGATACTATGCCTGAATTAAATCGTATTAAAGAAAAAATAACAACAGCGAGGCTAGGATATTCACAAAAACTTGAGGTAATTAATAATATTCTACCCTTTGGTAAAGTAAATCCTACAATTATAAGTAATCCTAGCAGATTTGAGGTAATTGTTAATGATTCTACAGTGAGAGAAATAGAAGAAAAACTTCTAAAAAATTTAAATTCGAAAGATCTGTTGTTTCATGGGACCCCCAGTAGTAAGAGCAGATTGTCTATACTTATAAACGGTCTTATGAGCAAGAAGCAACAGCAAGATAACCTGGGTTGGAGTAGATACAATACGGGAAATGCTTATAATAGAGAAGATTTGAAGAGTGCCTATGTACCAAATGAATCTGAAATGGTTTTCTTCGCCGATGCACATCATATGGCGAAATTTTATAGTAATGGGGGATTTGAGGTGGGAATCCCAACAGGCATAGCTATGAGAAACTACATAAAAATGGGTGATACGGGCGAAGTAATGATATTTGACAAAGATAATCCTGAGGGTGGCAGCATAATTAAGCCGGAAGACTCATTCTTGTTTATTACTCCGGAGGTTTATTATCAAGAAAGGAACAGTTATAATAATAACAATGAGAATGGGGAAAATTTTGATACAAGAGTAAGAAAAATCTGGGGTGACAGATTAATAATTAGCAACGAAACACCACCCACAAGAATAGAGAATATAGACCTTCCACCCGTTAACCGTGCACGGTTACTACCAACTAAATCATTTTATACAGATAAATATCGGAAGAAAGATAGAATATATAAAACGGTATACTCCTAGTAAATAGTTTGTGCTTCCTGGTACGTACAAATAGCAACTAATTCTGATTCTCTCTGATTGTCTATCTCTGTAATTCCGTTGCTCTATCATATACTCTTTCTCATCAAAAACATCTTCTCAATCTCAGAAATTGTAGTTACATCATTAGCACTTTTATCTCTATTCCATTCAATAAGTCTTGGGAATCTTAAGGAATACCCACCTCCTATTTTCTCCTCCCCTATCCTTTTAGTAATCTCATCAGCGTCAACCGTAATTACATATTTTGGTATTACCCATACATCGGGGGTTAATATATCAACTACCTCTACTCCTTTAGGTTTTTGGTCAGATAAAATATTTTCTAATTTTGAATTAATCTCCGTTAATATCTCATCACTCATTCCTGTTCCTATTTTACATATTGCATCAAATCTGTCCTTCTTTTCATTATATATAGCTCCTAATATTGCACCTAATCCAAAAGAAGATCTTCTACCCGAACCTTTATAGTATCCCACTACTACCATATCTACAGTATCTACTAACTCCTTGTCTATACTCTTTTTTACTTTAATCCATTCATAGTTTCTTATCCCTGGTCTATATCCCCCATTCTCCTGTTTTACTATTATTCCCTCAAGCCCTTCTTTAACACATTTGTCAAAATATTCTTTAATATCAGAGTCCAAAGAAAAGCTCTTAGATTCAGCCAATACTATACCCTCTTGGGTAGTGCTCAACTCCCTTTCTAACTGCTTAATTCTATCCTTAGTGTCTGTATGTATTAGGGATTTACCATTTAGATATAGTAGATCAAATGTAAAAGCTCTAACAGGAATATCCTCCCTCATACTCTGTACAGAATATTTCCTCCTCCTTTGCATCGTTTCTTGGTATGAGAGAAATTTTCCCTTTTTAAAGTCCCATCCTACGATTTCTGAATCTAGGATAAAAGAGGTTTGTTTCATTTTCTTTGCACTATCAACGATTTCTGGAAACATTTCCGTAACATCCTCTAAATTCCTTGTAAACAATTTAACCTGAATTTTCGAATTATTGTTTATTTCAAAGAGATTTTGAGAGTCGTTTGTACTACCTTTTTTGAACTGTTTCCAAATGATACTTTTAGAAATATCTGATTTTTCATCTTCCTCCTCCCATTTGTGAATTTGGCACCTTAAACCATCGAATTTAGGTTGCAATATCACACTTTCTTTAAACCTTTCCGAAAGCTCCTCAAAGCTTCCTACCCTTTGAACTAACCTAGAGAGAACTGGTATCCCAGGCTGAGCAGAGATGGTGATTAAATTTTTTACTACATTTTCTTTTTTAGAATCTAAAACTACGCTCCCAATATATCCGATATCGGCACATACGCCATACGCACTTTCAAGTTCAGATTTAATACTTTTGTCTCCCATAATTGAAATTGAAAATACATCAAGTAATGATCTAACACTTAACCCAAGTCTAAGCTCTCCACATATTATTCTTACAAAGTATTTACCCTCTAAAGGAGAGAGCATATCTAAACATTGTAGTATTACTTGATTCTTTCGCGAAATAGAGCCATTACCACTTGTATTT
>JAAZAL010000071.1 GCA_012514355.1 Candidatus Dojkabacteria bacterium | reverse complement strand
TTTGAAATGTTACTTAAATATCCAATTACAAACCTCGCAGGTATTTTGTAATATCTGTAAAGAGCAATAATTGCATCTGCGTACTCTTCGTTTGATGACATCCCTTGTTTTACCAATACATCTTCACTGCCCAATCTCTCAGCTCCTGAAAGAGAGCCAACTGAGTTAACATTTGGTTGTAAGTATTCAATTACATAGCGATATATGGATTCATAGAAAACTTGTTTATCTTCGGGGTCCAATTCGTTTATATCAGAGAATGTATCTGACACCTTTAATCCGTATGTATTTACATACCTATTTACATGTCTTATGAGTGATGCATTTGAGATTTTCCATAAAGGGTTTTGTTCGATTAGATACTCTTTACTGTCGTCAGACTCTTGCTGATTCATATATATGAAACCAGAGATTTTTAAATCAATAGCGCTTTGAGAAACTATACTATATTGAAGAATGTAATTACCATCTATATCTTTATATGCCTTGTCAGGGAGAGGATTAATTGAAGAGATTACAATATTTTGATAGGAGTTATTAATAGGGAGTGTTACTTCAGAGTAAATCGTAGTGTCCGAGGAGTTTGATAGTGTTTTGTTAATATCAAAGCTATATATTATTTGTTCACCAAAGGTAATTTTAACAAAATCTGTATTAGGAATTTCTGTTGTAACTTCTACCTTCCCTCCTTTTTCTTCCTCATTTAATATAGTTGCGGAACTCCATGATATCTGCCCAAGAGAGCTAGGGTATGTGAAAAGAAATTCCTTTGTATCAATATTACTAAGTTTGGAAAGTAATGAAAGTGTGTTACCTGTAAGAGATTGGAAATATGTAATTTTAAGTGTAATAGGTTTATCCTTATACAAAGGTGATTTTTCTAAATCTATAACTAAATCTGTACTTTCTTTCCCTTTGTGTGTTGTATGTTCCAACACCTTGTCTCTGTTTATTGAGAATATTTCTGGATTAATGTTTGATTGAGGAATTGTAACGGTTAAGTATGTTACTACTGTTGATGCTGATTCCGTTGATAGGGTAAGATATATTGTTGTATCTAATCTTTCTCCATCCCAATTGTGATGAAAAGTAGATTTAATTGAGAGAGCTTCTTGCGCAGATAGATTACTAATGGGTTGGAAAAAAACAAAGTTGAGAAAGAGAATACTAAATAGATACAGAATCTTGTGAAAATAGCCAAGTAAATTTCTCATATTTTCTCATTATTTGTTTAACAATTGGGGTACCATTTCTAACCCCATATTTAGAAAGAATTGAATCTGTGTTAATAACTTCAGGTTCTTCTACTATCTTGTATTCAGGATTTCTAACAGTTTCCTGTTTAGCATTCTTTCTAATAATATAATAGGACATTCCCTTCCTATCATCAAGAACAATTCTTGGTTTGGCATCCCTTGAATGTAATTCCAATACAATGAGATTGGAGTTTTGTCTTGAGTTTATAATTGCACAAGTATATCCTTGAGGAATAATAATTTTCTGGCCTTTTTTAACAGGGAGTTTAATAACGCGATTACTTTTTGGAGAGTCATATCTTTGGAGTAGTATAATTCCTCCTCCATATGCTATTTCTAATATTCTTGGATAATTTTTTGATCTTGTTGCAAATGTTTTAGTGTATTCAATTCCTGCTAGGTTAGGAAATATTAAATACATATTTATTTTAATATTTTTCTCCTTAAATACATTATCCTTATCTAAATCACTGTACTTTTTATAGAAGTTTTCGGGACAATTTAAATCAGGATTAAGTAACTGCAAACGTATTTCATCTATACAGACTAATGAAGTCTGAGATACTGATAATCCTTGGGGTAAAAGATCCTCTCCACTGTAAAAAATCGGCAATCCTGTAGATTGCTTAAGGTCTATTTTTGCCATAGGAGCATTATACCATATAGGGATTAATCTGTCTTGTTAAGGGTTTTAGTCAATTCAGAAAGAATAAAGGCAATAATTGAGAAGAAAATCAATGCTATTATTGGTGTTAATTCAATTTTAAAATTATCTAGATATATCTCTTTTGCAATTATTCCTTGAAATGGAGTGATTAGAATGTCTGAGATTGAGTATACCCAGGATACAAAACTATTTCTTAGATTAGCCTTAATTAAAGAAAGCACTATTCTAAATATCAAGATAGTTTGACCAAAGGATACTAATATATATATTAATTTAAATAGAATTCTCATATTTGTATTTTAATTAAGATTATCTGCATAATACTTTAATTCCCTCATAAATCTAGAGACTCCATTTGCCCATGCGTGTGCAGGATTAGCTCCACAAGGAGGGCAGTAATACGGTTCTATTTGAAATGGTGTTAAATCTATTCCATATCCTTGGGCTAGCCCTCTGGTAACTTCAGCAATTCCAGCATTCCAATCCTCAAATTGGCTCCACCCTTGTGGATTTTTATTTATTCCTCTCCAACCCCAACCATTGTGTGTACCTCTAGGGATTAAATTACCAAAAGCAGATTCTACTCCAGATATTGATGCTACTAATCTCCAATCTAAACCATATTTGTCAGCTTCTGTGATAAAGGTTTTTGCGTATGGATATATTGGGGAATTGTAATCATAAAGGAACTTCTGCATTGCTATTACTCTAGTGTCTTCTGTTTGAATATCACCTTTATCCTTTATCCTTTTTGTAATATCAGAATTAATTAGAGTATCTATAGAGTAATCATGAGTATATACCTCTTGTGCATATAAGGGGGTAAGGTAGTTTAAGGTTACATGTTTGTTTCCCCTAATACTTTCTAGTAGGGAATTGGTAATATATTTTTCGAAAATTGGGGATATGAAGAAAAAATATATCAAAGTAAATATACCTAATAGAGATATTCTAAAGATATTAGATTTGTAAAAAGGCTTTTTTGTAGCCACTTTTTGGGTCATACTTGAAAAGTATAGGTTATCCATATAATCTAGTATATCAGAACTAGATGAGCTATTGAATTTATGTTTACACATTTACATCTGCATACAGAGTATTCTCTGTTAGATGCTACAATTAGGTTGCCACAGCTAGCAAAAAAACTTTCAGAAAGTGGTATGAACGCTTGTGCCTTAACAGACCATGGCAATATGTATGGTGCACTTAAATTTAGAAATGTTATGAAAGAGGCTGGTTTAAAACCCATACTCGGTTGTGAAGTTTATATTGCTCCTCGTAGTATGGAGCAGAAAGATTTTGGGATAGATAATAAATATTTCCATTTAGTACTGCTAGCAAAGAATTTAGTAGGTTATAAAAACCTAGTTAAGATTGTGTCTGTTGCGCATATGGAGGGTTTCTACTATAAACCTAGAATTGATTTTGAGACTCTTTCAAAATATTCCGAGGGTTTAATTGCTCTTTCTGCATGTTTAGCGGGTCCAATATCTACGCCACTACTAGAAGGGAAATATGAAAAGGCCTTAGAAGTTGCAAAACAGTATTCTGAAACTTTTAAGGATAATTTCTATATAGAGATTCAAAGGAATGGTATGGAAGAGCTAGAAAAAGTTAACGAAGGATTAATTAAAATATCTCAAAAACTAAAATTACCATTAGTTGCCACATGTGATTCTCACTATCTAAATAGGGAGGATGCAGAAATCCAAGAGATTTTATGGTGTATTAATGATGGTAAAACCTGGGATGATCCTACCAGAAGAAGGATGCCTACTAATGAATTCTATGTTAAAACACCCTCTGAAATGGAGGAGTTGTTTAAAGATATCCCAGAGGCTATAGAAAATACCCAGGTTATTACATCTCAGATAGAGGATTTTGATATTACATTTGAAAGAGTTGAACCACACTTTATAGATTTACCTGCTAACAAAACTTCAGAGCAGTATTTAAAGGAGTTAACTATTGAAGGTGCTAAAAAGAAGTATGGAAAAGTTACCAAGCAGTTAAAAGAGAGAATAGAGTATGAATTAGAGATTATTAACAGCAAGATGTACAATGATTATTTCTTAGTTGTTAGAGATTTTGTTCTTTTTTGTAAAGACAACGGTATTGTCGTTGGTATGAGAGGCTCTGGCTGTGGCTCTGTAGTTGCTTACTGTGTTGATATTACTAGTATTGAACCTATCTCCTGGGAATTGTATTTTGAAAGGTTTTTAAATCCTGAGAGAGATTCTCCTCCAGATTTTGATATAGATATTGCTGATGAAAGAAGAGATGAACTTTTACAGTATACGATTGGAAAGTACGGACTTGAAAATGTTAAACAGATAGGTACTTTTAGTAAATTGCAGACAAGGCAAGCTATTAAAGATGTGGGAAGAGTTTTGGGAGTGGAGCTTACAGTAACAGATAAGTTAGCAAAAATGGTTGAAATTCTCTTTGGTAGGTCTAGAGACCTTGACTATATGATTGAACATAACCCGGAGTTTAGAGAAATTATTAATTCTTCTGAAACGACAAAAAGACTTTCTGAGATTGTTAGAAAGGTAGCTGGGATATGTAGGGGGATTTCTACTCATGCTTGTGGCATTATCGTTACCCCCGACCCAGTAGTTAATTACTGTCCAATTCAAAGAGATGCACACGGTGGAGGTATTGGTATGACTCAATTTGAAATGACAGATTTGGAGTATGTTGGATTAATGAAATTTGATTTCTTAGGATTAAGAAATCTTAATGTAATAGGGGAAGCAGTTAAAAAAATTGAAATTAGTAAGGGTATTACTATTGATTTGCACAATATTGAACAGCATGACCAAAAGACTTTCGAATTAATTAGGAGTGGACATACAGTAGGAGTTTTCCAACTAGAAAGTGAAGGTATGAGAAGATCTATTAAGTCCTTAAAGCCAGACTCACTAGAAGACATCTGTTATCTATTAGCTGCATATAGACCAGGCCCTATGCAATATATATCAGAGTATGTAGATGTGAAAAATGGGAAATTAGAACCCGACTATATATTTCCTGAATTAGAACCAGTCCTTTCTATTATCTACGGTGTGATTACCTATCAGGAACAGGTAATGAAAATTGCCCAAGTTATTGCTGGATACACCCTTGGAGCTGCAGATTTACTTAGAAGAGCTATGGGTAAGAAAAAAATGGAGATAATGGATAAAGAGAAACCTAAATTCCTTGCTGGCGCTAAAAAGAACGGTTTTGATGTAAAAGAAACAGAAAGGCTTTGGAACAAGTTAATACAATTTGCTAACTACGGATTTAATAAAGCACATAGTGCTTCTT
>JAAZAL010000070.1 GCA_012514355.1 Candidatus Dojkabacteria bacterium | reverse complement strand
CTCTAATACTCTCGCCTAATTGTTTAAGAATATTAACTGAAATAGTGGCCCCTTCTTTAAGTGTTTCTATATCTCTTTGTTTAGTAATAACCATGAGTTAATTATATACCCTTAAAAAGGATTATCCAATGATATATAGCTCTTTTTCTGCTCTTGTTACCGCTGTATATAGCCACCTAGCATATGTTTGCTCATCCATACTCTTAAATCTTTCCTCAAAGAGTATAACCCTATTTGCTTGACTACCCTGTGCTTTATGTACTGTAAGGGCATATCCATAATCAAAGTAATTGATATCATAATTATTTTGATTAAGGAAAGTAGGGGAATTAAACTGTTCCATAGATATCTTGCCTATAAATGGCTCCTCTTCAAAATCTAGTGATATTTCTGTTTGATAGTAAGAGCTACCTTTGGATTTCTCTTTGAATATTGAAAGTATTGTACCTGTCATTCCATTATATATATTCATATTTCTATTGTTTTTTAAACATATAACTCTATCTCCATTACAAGGGGTTAAGCAATCAAATTGTAATCCTCTAATCTGTTTGTTTAATCTGTTCCTAGTAGTATTGTATCCACAAAGTACCATTGTAGAATCATCAAAAGAGTTAAAAAGATCTAATAGTTGATCTGCAGTATTCTCATCTCGTTTATCTAATTTCTTAATATTCTTGCCAAACTGGATATATGGAATACTCTCTCCTTTCCTTACCATTTCAGAGATTTTAATAATGGGATTATCTGCCTCCTGTCTATATATTGTTTCTAACTTTAATTGAGGATTACTCATTAAATTAAAAGTACCCTCAATTGGAGGAAGTTGACCATGATCGCCTACAGCGATTATTGGAACATCAAAACTAAGCAGATCGTTCCAGATATCTTCTGTAAGCATAGAGGCTTCATCTACAACTATTAATGAATATTCAAAATCAGATTTAGGAATTATTTCCCATCCAATTATATTATCCCTATCATCTACAATCGCTTTATATATTAATCTATGGATGGTACCTATATAGTCGGAATATGATACTGAATTTGTATCTCTAAGTTTTCTCTCTAATACTCTAGCTGCTTTACCAGTATAGCTACAATATGCAATATTTAATTTCTTTTTATCTTTGTTTAATAAGGTAGTTATAGAACCTAATACAGTAGTTTTACCTGTTCCAGCATATCCACCCAATGTGATATACTGCTTAGAAGAGTCTTTAAACCAGTTTAAAATAGAATCTACTATTTTATTTTGTTCTGTTGATAATATTGGTACAGACATATGGATATAATATTACATTTAGATATAAATGGGAAAATTATTTAAAAAGATATTCACTGTTTTACTGTTTATTCTTATTCTTTTTAGTACTAACTCCTTTGCGCAAGAGTCAAAGAAGTTTGCAATATATTTTACAGGAATAGGGTGCCCTCACTGTGCAAAAGTATCTCCTGTACTTCATAAAAAGATAGAAGAGGGTGATTTAATCGTAATTGAATATGAAATTTATAATAGGATAGCCAATTCTCGTGTATTAAATAGCTACGCAGATTCGTATAAAATGTCTTTGGGTATTCCCCAAATGCTTTTCTCTAAAGAAGTAATAGAAGATGGAGACTCTCCTATCATTTCAAAACTTGATGAAATGGTTTCAGATTCAAATCCAAATGAAATATTTCTAGAAAACGGCAAAAGCGTTTTATTTGAAAATTTAGATCTCAATATTTTAAATAGATACCCCACAATATATTCCAAAGACAGGGTTGTCATTAGAAAGTCAATTAAAGATATCACAAAAGAACAAAATGAACAGATTAAAAATTTTATATATAACTCAGATCTACAATTAGCTATTGATGGACTAAATGGAACAGTTGTTAAAACAGAGTTAGTTAAAACAGCAAGTGCTTCACTTAAATATGACAATGCTATCAATATTAATGGTTGGCTACTTCAATGGAATGGTAAACCCATTGTAGCAAGCCAAGAAGATACGCAAAATGGTGAAGAAGAAGTTAATAGTGAGGGTCAAAAAATATCTTTTGGTAAGATTCTTTCTTTAGGTTTAGCAGACTCAGTAAATCCTTGTGCGTTGTCTATTTTAGCATTGGTATTGATATCGATAATTACGTATAACCCAGGAAAGAGAAGAGATATTCTTTTAGCAGGTCTTTGTTTTATTCTTTCTGTAATACTTATGTATTTTGTATATGGGATATTAATTGTTAAAGCTTTTGAAGTAATACAATCTATTGGAAGTATAAAAGAGTTT
>JAAZAL010000069.1 GCA_012514355.1 Candidatus Dojkabacteria bacterium | reverse complement strand
ATTGATACATGCCTCCCAAAAGAAAAACAGTTTATGCTTTCATAGATAGTCAGAATCTCAATCTTGGGGTTTCAAAAGATATTTTCAGAGGAAATAAGAGAGTATATAAAGGGTGGATAATGGACTACAAAAAGTTTAGTAGATATCTATTTGATAAATTTCATGTAACAAAGGCACTGCTTTTCATAGGATATATTCCTAAATATCAGAGTCTTTACCAGAGCCTAACTAGATTCGGATATAAATTAATCTTTAAACCAGTTGTACTTAACAGTGACAACAGGTACAAAGGGAATATAGATGCAGAGCTTGTACTCCATTGTTGCAATATAGAATTTGATAAATACGATAGAGCAGTAATAGTGTCTGGCGATGGAGACTTTTACTGCCTACATTCCTTTCTTTCAAAAAAGAATAAGCTCGAAAAGATATTAATACCAAATAGTAAATCAGAGTCCTCTCTACTTAAAGATTTTGGGAAATATAAAGTGTATCTAGAATATGAAAAAGAGAAGCTTGAATTAAAAAAAGTGGGAGGCGTCCACACATTATCACGTAGATAATGGCTCGTATTCTCCCTGATGATCTGAATATATTCTAGAACATTTTCAAATATATTTCAATGGGTATAATTCGATCTAGTGCCTATTCTGAGAAACTCAGAAACGCATACCAAAGGTATCAGTTCGGACACTAGATCTTTGTACCTTAATTTTACATCTTCTATTTTACAGTTGCAAAGATGAAAATATTAATAAAAAAAGTGGGAGGCGTCGCTCAATACCACGTAGGTAGGGGGTCGTATTCTCCCTGAGGATTACCCTATTATATTTCTTCTGATTATCTTTATTAAATCACCAATGTAAGGATATATATAATCATACCTATACAAAATCCTACCTTTAGAACAATACTCGTAATTACCCCTATAAAGGAGCCTAATCCTGCTTTAACACTCTTGTTTAAATCTTTTTTAGCAAATATATACTCTCCTAAGGTAGCACCAAGAAAAGAACCAATAAACATACCTGGGATATGAGCAATGAGTGCACCAATAAATACACCAAGTATAGCCCCTATCATTCCATATTTACTTCCTCCTAATTTCTTAGCACCAAGAGCTATTACTATGTTATCTATAAATGTAGAGAGTAAAGAGAGAATGAAGAGAACTATTAATATCGTTGGAGTAATAATTAGGAATTTCCCTATTATTGCTACTATTAAGACCCCAATGAATACTAACCATACTCCAGGGAGTGTAAGAAATGTAAGTATTACTCCTGTGATAGATAGTAATGCTGCGAATATATATAAAATAATATCTAGCATATCTGTCCCTTATTAATTTAATACATTAAATATGTATACTGTTTTATTTTTCATTTCCACCTGTTTATCCAATTTAAGCCAATTACTCTCAAGAAGTATCTCTAATCGATCTTGTAATAACAGATTCTCCTTTTCCGAGAATTTATGTAATTTTATATATACAATCTTATTTATCTTGTTCTCTCTTATATCCGTTTTTAAAAACTCCTCATTTGGCCAATAGAAATTAAATGTTTTAGAATCAAGATTTTGTTTCAATAATTTCTTCTTTGGTATCCATTCTTTTAAACTCCACCTCCATTCTGCTTGCCCAAGATTTTCTTCTCTAAGGATAAAGGGTAACTTATCCCAATATATATCATTTATTAAAATCCTATCCTCCCTTTTTACCAAGGACACTATTTTTTCACACTCTCTATTGTAACCATACAATGTATATCCTTTTATTTGATGAAAAGAATACGAAGCTAAAAGTGATGTACCCGCAAAAAAGATACTCAAAAGTAAGACTAAACCTATTTTCAGAAAAGATTTATTTTTCTTTTTACTTAAGGATATGAATAGATATAATCCTACAACAATTAGAT
>JAAZAL010000068.1 GCA_012514355.1 Candidatus Dojkabacteria bacterium | reverse complement strand
CAAATCTGCTTCTACTTTTAATCCACTATTTGGATCATTTCTATCTTTATCATTTCTATCTCCTCCTTTACAAAAGACATCAGGTTTTACTACTTCTAAAACTTCAGCACAGTTAGTAGCATTTGGGTTTTCATGTATTATTACATAATCAACACCTTTGATAGCATCAACAATATCAGCTCTATCAATAGCAGGAATAAAGGGTTTACCTTTTTTATTTACACATCTACTATCTCCATCAACAATTACAACTAAAATATCTCCAAATTTCTTAGACTCCATAATGCAGGATACATGCCCAGGATGTATAGGGTCAAAATAGCCAGATGTAGAGGATATTGTTTTACCATTTAACTCAGTTTCTCTTAATTTAGGAAAATCTTTTAAGGGGATAACCATGAGAAATATATAAAAAAGTTATATACCTTATTTAATCAAGAATTTTACTTTATTTCAATACATATAATTTATATACACATAGAGTTAATAATACAACCTGTAGTGCTTCAGCAAGTTTAGAAATACTGTATATTGTAGGCCATAACTACAAATTGCGCTTACTACAGGACCTTGATTGATACAACCCGTTGGGGTAGCCTTGAATACTTAATACAACCCATTGTGTAATGAGATGTCCATACTGTTCAAGTACTGCCTCAAAGGTAGTAGACAAAAGAGATAATAGTGACGATTTCTCTACTAGAAGGAGAAGGCAGTGTTTAAGGTGCGGAAGAAGATTTACTACATATGAGAGGATAGAAAAGGTAGAGGTTGTTGTTATTAAGAAAGATGGCTCATTTGAAAATTTTGATTGTGAAAAGCTCAGAAAGGGAATTAAAAAAGCTATTGATATGGAGAAAATATCAGAAAGGGAAATTGATGAGTTTTGCGATACGGTTACTAGGAAAGTTATGACTAGCTCAAACCCAGTTACTACAGTGGAGATTGGAAATATGGTATTAGATTGGCTTAAAACCTTAGATCCCTTAGCATACATGAGATTTGCTTCAGTATATAAAGATTTTAAGTCAGTTAAAGATTTAAAAAATGAAATTGATACTCTAATTTAGAAACATACTGCCATGCCCAGAACAAAAAAGAATATTAAGGTGCCCTTTAAAGTTAGAAAAAGAGATAATCGTCTTGTTCAGTTTGATCAAGAAAGGATTACATCTTCAATTTTCAAAGCAGCAGAAAGTGTTGGAGGTGATGATAGAAAAAGAGCTCAAGCTGTATCAAATGAAGTTGTTAAAAGATTAATTATAAAATATCCTACAGATGAAGAGATAACATCTGAAGAGATATTTTCTGAAGTTAAGGAGACCTTGAAGGATATGGGGCATGGGAAAACTGCTCTTGCTCTTGATTTGTTTGTTAAATTAAAGAACAAATTAAAAAATATTAAGTCATTAATTGATGCCGATGAGTTAGTTAGGGGATATATTGGGGAGGAGGATTGGAGGGTAAAAGAGAATAGTAATATGGCATACTCATGGCAAGGATTAAATAATCATATCTCCTCTAGTGTTCAAGCCAATTATTGGTTGTATTCTACATACCCAAAATATATTTCTAATGCTCATATTAATGCTGATTTTCATATTCATGATTTGGGAATGTTGGCAACTTACTGTTGTGGTTGGGATTTAAAGGATTTACTTTTAAAGGGATTTACAGGTGTTCCTGGGAAGATATCCTCAGCTCCTGCTAAACATTTTGGAGCAGCGCTTGGTCAGTGTGTTAATTACCTCTATACACTTCAACACGAGGCCGCTGGAGCACAAGCGTTTTCTAGTTTTGATACACTTCTTGCTCCCTTTATTAGATATGACAAACTTTCATACAAAGAGGTAAAACAGAAGATGCAGGAATTCCTTTTTAATA
This sequence comes from Candidatus Dojkabacteria bacterium, assembly GCA_012514355.1. Lineage (GTDB taxonomy): Bacteria > Patescibacteriota > Dojkabacteria > SC72 > SC72 > UBA2259. The sequence goes on along the minus strand of JAAZAL010000068.1, from coordinate 3,158 downwards.
TGAACGTTCCTACAAGGGTAGGATGTCAAACACCATTTACCAATATTACTATGGATTTAACTCCTAATGGTATGTTAGCAAAAGAAAATGTCATAATTGGTGGTGTTCCTCAAAAAGAAAAATATGGTGATTTCCAAGAAGAGATGGATATGCTTAACAGGGCTTTCTGTGAGGTTATGATGGAGGGTGATGCTCAGGGTAGACTTTTTTCCTACCCTATTCCTACATATAACTTAACTAAAGATTTTGATTGGGATAGTCCTAAATTTAAACCTTTGTGGGAGATGACTGCTAAGTATGGTATTCCCTACTTCTCCAACTTTATTAATTCCGATATGAGTCCTGATGATGCTAGATCTATGTGTCCATTAGCCGGAGATGAGAAGGTGTTGATTAGATCTTCAAGAGGAAGAGGTTATGAATACTCAGAAATAAGAAATATATACGAAGGGAATTCTAAACAAAATGAATATGAGATTTATAGCGATGGTAATTATATAAAAGGAAGTTTCAATAAATTCGAAAACCAAGAAATGATACAGGTTACTCTTTCAAACAATCATGTCATAAAAATGTCTTCTAAACACCTTAACTTTGTTCTAGAAGACAAAGTATCTCCTGTAAAAGAAGTTTTAGGTTCTGAACTTTCTCAAGAGATGTATCTTCCATATTCTTTAAATATGTTTAAAGGACAAGGTGGTAACAAAGAACTAGGTTATTTTATCGGAGCTTTTGCTGGAGATGGTTCTTTTGATGGAGATAGCGCCGTTGTCTTTTCCCTTTCAGTTGATCAAAAAAAGGATGTAGCTAAGAAGTTAATTGATATATCAACTATATATTTCGGAGCCAACAATTCGATTACAGAATACAAAGATTCTAAATTAATGACTTTAAAGATATTTTCAAAAGGTGCTGTTGGCATATGCAAAGATTATGTTAATGGAAAAGAGAGAAATAAACACTATTCGTCAAGATTATTTGGGACATCCAAAGAGTTTCGGTTAGGTGTAATAGAAGGTCACTATGCAACAGATGGAGGAAATAGAAATAGAATATATACTTCCTCCCCTAAAATGGTTGAATCTCTTAATATGTTGTCAGCTACTTTAGGTACTACAACAGCAATATATGAGGATGATAGAGATAATCGTTTAGGAAAAGAACCTAATTATGCTATTTTAATCTATAAATTGGATAGAAAACAATATGGAGATTTTTGGTTTAAAAAGGATGGTATGTTGTGGGTAAAGATTAAGAATATTAAAAAAATTTCTAACAGGACAGCATACTGTTTTGAAGTTAAGGATGGAAGACCTTTATTTACAGTAGGGACAACAGGGATTTTAACTCATAACTGCCGACTTAGATTGGACAACAGAGAGTTAAGAAAGAGAGGTGGTGGTCTCTTTGGTGCAAACCCTCTTACAGGTAGTATTGGTGTTGTAACAATTAATATGCCTAGAATTGGGTATTTAGCGAAGGATAAAAAGGATTTCTATAAAAGATTAAACAGATTAATGGATATTGCTAAAGAGAGTCTAAGTATTAAAAGAAAGTTAATTGAGGAGTATATGGATAGAGGTTTATATCCATACTCTAAATTCTATCTTAAGGATGTTAAGGATAGATTTGGTGAATATTTTAAAAATCATTTTAATACCATTGGGATACTGGGCTTAAGTGAAGCTATGGTTAATTATTACGGTATTGGTAATGATATTACCTCTAAGAAAGGAAGAAAGTTTGCATTAGAAATAATGGATCATATGAGAGAAAGATTAATGAATTACCAATTAGAAACAAACCAACTATTTAATCTGGAAGCAACTCCTGGTGAGAGCACTACATATAGGTTTGCTAAAGCAGATAAAAAGAAATATGGAGATAAAATTATTGCTGCTTCCGATATTGGTAAAATCAAACACTCCGCTCCCTACTATACAAACTCTTCTCAACTTCCTGTAGGCTTTACTGATGATATCTTTGAGGCACTAGATTTTCAAGATGATTTCCAATGTAAATATACTGGTGGTACTGTTTTACATGTATTCCTAGGGGAAAAAATGCCTTCTTCTGATAGTGTTAGTACTTTTGTTAAAAAAGTTGCAACTAAATATAAACTACCATATTTCTCAATCACTCCTACCTTTAGTGTATGTCCTAAACATGGGTATATTTCTGGTGAACATATATATTGTCCAAAATGTGATGCAGAGTCTGGATATATAGATGGTACACCTTTTAAAGAAAATATTTAATTTTTATATATTTATCTCTATGACTAAGAAAGAAAAACAGGTTACAAGACAAAGATGTGAAGTATATTCAAGAGTTGTTGGGTATATTAGACCAATAACACAATGGAATCCTGGGAAACAATCAGAGTATGAAGATAGGGTTACATTTCAATCTAAATGATAATTACTGGCTTTCAAAAATCTACCCTTTTAGATTACCCTGGTAAAGTATCTGCTTTGATATTTACATATGGATGTAATCTAAGATGCCAGTATTGTCATAATCCTGAATTAGTTATTCAGAAATGTTTGAAGAAAAATATTTTCGAAGAAGAAACTGTAATTTCTTTTTTAAAGGAGCGAAAAGGCCTTTTAGATGCATTAGCTATTACTGGTGGAGAGCCAACCCTTCAACCTGATCTAATACCTTTTATTAAAAAGGTTAAGAGATTGGGTTATCTAGTTAAACTAGATACAAATGGTACAAGGTCAGATGATGTTAAAAAAATTCTTGATTTAGATATTGTTGATTACTGGGCAATGGATGTTAAATATGAAGAAGAGCTTTACAAACAGAATCTAATTAATTCTATTCCCTACTCTGAAATACAAAACAGTATAAAATTAATAATGGAGAAGGCAAAAGATTATGAATTTAGAACAACCTATGTTAAAGGTATACATACTTTAAAATCTGCAGAAGGGATTGGTAAATTAATTAAGGGGGCTAAACGATACTATATTCAAAACTTTCGACCTGGGAAAACAATCGATGCCTCTTTAAACTTTTCAAACTCATTTACAGAAGAGGAGTTAATTCAAATAAAGAAGGTGATGGATAAATATGTAAAGGATGTTGAAATAAGATAGTTAATTCATTTCTGGATTATCTAGTACCATTACCACTTTACCATTAATCAT
>JAAZAL010000067.1 GCA_012514355.1 Candidatus Dojkabacteria bacterium | reverse complement strand
TTGTTCTCTGCTGGGATTCTTTTCTTTTTAACATTTAATATATATGCACAAGAAGATAGTAATGTAATTTCACCAGATTTTGAGGGAGAGAAGGAATTCCACAATATTGTAAATAAGGTTGAAAATAAAAGTGAAGACAACTCAGTAACTGGATTAGCACAGCAAAATGTGACAAGCTTATGGACGAGTGTTGTATATTTAGGGGGCTCTGACATATTGGATGAGGAAACTCGTGAGGAACTTGAAGGTGCAAATGTCCCTTACGATTTAAAGAGGGGGCTAATAGGGATTGCTGACGATACTGCAACAACTATCTATGCGAATTATCCTTTAGTCGATATCCCAGGCCATCTTGCACAGCAATGGGTTCCAGGTTACAAGGATGCAACTACAGCACTCTATGCGCAGGAAGAGATTGATACAGGTTATGAAGAATTATCAGCATCTGGAATAGCTCCATTATGGACTAAAGTTCTTAATGTATCATATGTTTTCTTTGTAATTATAATGATGGTTGCAGGTTTTATGATTATGTTTAGGCAGAAACTTGGGGGTCAGACTATGGTAACTTTGGGAAATGTTCTTCCTAAGGTAATAGTATCATTAATAATTGCGACATTTAGTTTTGCAATTGCAGGTTTCCTTATAGATCTTGGTGGAATATTAATAAGCGCAATTATATATATCTTCAATATTAATGAACCAAACACAATAGCTCGTGTAGCCCCAATAATGGGAAGTGTATTCCGTGGTGGGCTTGGAATAACCACAACAATAGTAGGGACGTTAGGTAGCATTGGTACCGTCCTTGGCATTGGTGCTATTCTTAAGAGTAGTCTCTTCGTTGTCGGTGCAGCTGCTCCAGCTGCAGGACTTTTATTTGCTGCGGGTGTTGGAGTAGTAGCTTTGCTTTTTGCTCTAACGATATTAGTAATTATTTTTGTTGGAGCAGTAAAAGTAGTGTTAACCCTGTTAAAATCCTATCTCCAGTTATTACTGAGTGTTGTATTAGGTCCTCTTCAGATAACTCTAGGAGCTTTGCCTGGAAATAGTAATGCAATGAAAAATTGGTTCTTATCAGTTCTTAGAAATGTATTGGTGTTTCCTGTTGTGTTTTTTATAGTAAATATCCCAGTTATTCTTCAAGAACTTGAAAGTGGAGTAAGACTTAGGTTACCCGGAATGTTAATAAACGAAGATATTGATTATAACGCAGGTGGTCCAGATGTAACAGGAGGATTGTTCTTGGGAGTAATTAAAATAATGGTTCTTTATTACGCTGCTCAAGCTCCTAAGTTCCTAGAGTCAATATTCCCACCAAGTTCAAATAAGGGATTACAGGAAGGCTTTGCTGGAGCAAAGGGTAGCATGAGTAAGATACCTTTAATTGGAGGTTTCTTTAAGAGCTAATTAATCGAGAATATGCCAAAAGGAAAAAAGTCTACAAATTATGATGCTGTAGGTTCAATATTTGATTTCATATTTAGTGAAGCAGATAAGCCTATTAACAAAAGAAGACCTGTTAAGCCCTCGGGTTTCTCTGCTGAAGGGGCACTAGTAGATGGAATAGCAGCTGCTTTAGAAGCTCCCGGGGCATTTGTTTCAAATCAGATAATTGATGAGTTTAATGATGCCCTAGATATAACCATTACTAAGGCAAATTTTAATGAGTATGGAACAATAAAGATTACTACTCAGAATCTTGCTAGCTTTATCAAAGATCCCGCAGGGATGGTAGATAAGGCTATTAAAAGATCTAAAGGGATAAGGAAAGCATCTAGGGCAAGAATGTTTGGGGAAATTATGGATGATTTCTTAACAACAGCTTGGGCTCGAAAATTTGGAGATGTAGAGGCCCAACGGATTGCACTAGCAACTGCTTCTGCAAATGAAAAGTATAAAATTGCTAAGGCAGTGGGGCAAAGTACAAGACCGACAGAAAGGGTAGTTGGAATGGGGGGTATTTCTTCTAAAGTTTCTGAAGTTGATGTCCCTAAAGATTTTACTGTTGATAGAACTCTTGAATTAATTGGGAGAAAAACGTTCGGAGGTGGTTGGGATACTCTCTCAAATACTGACAAAACGAGATTTACTAATTTCCTACTCTACGGACCTGGAAGAGATGGAAAGGTAACTTCAGAACAGGTTCATAATTTCTTAGAAAGAAATTTTTCTCCCGCAATAGCAGTGCAGTTTGATACAGTCTTTACTTCTTTTGGAAGGAATGAGGTACTTAAAATTATTGACCCTGAGGTATACAGAACAATAGAAGATGACAACATAACAGATAGAATTGTTTCACTCAGTGGCGCTGCTCCAGGATCACCAGAGGAAGCTAAAAGGAGAATATATGAGAGAACAAAGGTATTAGTTAGTTTAAGAACAGAAAAACAAATTCAAGAGTTGTCAGAAAGATTAGCGAATGCAAGTACTACTCCAACAGACCCTTCATATTTGTCTGCCACGGAGAGGGCAAGAATTACTAGAGCTATAAATGATGGGATAAATGCTAGGAAGTTATTGGGTTGGAAACAGAATGTTTTTTCTTCTATAGGAAAATGGGAGGGGTATATAAATTCTATCAATAATGTTTGGGGTGGTGTAATGGGAGCGCAGGCATTAATACCAAGTATGATTGATGGAAGTTTTTTTGATGAAGGTAAGAATACCCTCAGTCCTGTCACCAAGAAAAAAGTCGCAGGTGTGGATATTCTTGTGCCAAGAAAGGCAGAGGGTCCTGGTTCTACAATAAAGAACGCATACAATGCTATGGGGGAGTCACTCTACTATATGACGCCGCGATCAATTTTCAGGACTTTTTTTGTTAATGGAGAAGGTTTTGCAAGACTATTAAATCAAAATAATAACATGCTTAAATATTTATCAAATACTTTTGGAGGTTTAGGTGTTGCTAGTCTTACTGCTGAAGGTATCATCTCTGAGCTCGAGTCTAAATATGGAGGAGATTTAAATTCATATATTCGAGGTATCATCACACAAATTGAAAGTGGAACCTTGGGAGTTAATGACAAAGAAGCTCTTAAAAAATTGTTAGAACGCTCTCAGAGGTATAGAAATCTTACACATAGACATAGCATATTACTCAGAATCAAAGAGGGTTTTGAGAAAACAATGGAAACTAGGACATTTTTATTAAGAGAAAAAATCGTAAATTTTTTTAGGAGTAAACCAATAATAGCTGAATGGTTTGAAAGACATGGGGGGGGTGAGTTATTAGAGACTTTTCTTGCAAAAGGGGGGTTAAAAAACTTAGTTCAACCAGTTGTTACAGCGATATTAGGAATTATGGGAGTTACCCTTACTCCCATTATAAGTATTGCTGTAAGTGCAGTCTCTGGAGCGATAATAACGTTGGCTTTAAAAGGACTGAAAGTTCTTCTTCAGATTGGACAGATAGTTTTAATAGCTTTTGTTGCTGTAGTAGTATTGGGGCTTGGTGGGGCAAGGAAGATATGGAGGGATTTTAATAAAAGGACATATTCATATAACTATGTTGTTCCAAATACAGTTGCAACTTGTGATGTGTATGGGCAAATGTATACTGGGATAATTGATAATCCAAATCCTGGTCCTGGGCCATATTTCCCTCCTTATCCTGGGGGTGATGATGTATATGAA
>JAAZAL010000131.1 GCA_012514355.1 Candidatus Dojkabacteria bacterium | reverse complement strand
GTAACGTCTCACGCGGCATTAACTTAATCAAGGATAGCGCCGGCGAACTGATCGCGAATTTCAAATCAGGCATGAACAGCCTGATGGAACAATTGGTTTCTATCCCTTTGGTTGGTAATATCATCGCTGGTGAACCCATGCCTGTGCCAGCATCTGATTTTAGCTACTACGACGCTGAATCCGGAATTGATATCGCCCGAAGCTTGTTACCGCAGGGGGATAACCTGAGCGAGTTGTATGCACTAAAAGTGCAGGGCGATTCGATGATCGATGCCATGGTCAATGATGGGGATATCGTTGTTATGAAGCGAACCAACCAGGCTCGCAACGGCGAGATGGTTGCTATCTGGCTAAACGATCGTGACGAGACCACACTGAAGTATTTTTACTTGGAAAGCGGACGTATTCGTTTGCAGCCTGCCAACCCATCCATGCAGCCGATCTACATCAACGATCCGGGTATTGTTGAAGTGCAGGGTAAAGTTGTCCTGGTCATCCGCCAATTAGACCAGTAAATTTTGTATGAAGGGGAAAAAGCTGAGCCATGCTTCCATGCTCAGCTTTTTTGTTTTTCTCTTAATTCTGTACTGCGTCCGCAGCACATCGAAAACCGAGGTCAGCACCACTATAGAACGGCAAATCGTATCCACGCGATGAGGAACGTAAAAAGGTCCAATTGTTAAACCATCCTCCGCCACGCACAACCCTTTCGGTGCCGCTTGTGACACCTAACGGGTTTTCAGCCGGGCTATTGGCATAATAATCGGTTGAAAAATAATCTGACACCCACTCCCACACATTTCCAGCCATATCCAAAACTCCAAACGCGCTCGCTCCCTGTGGGTAAGAACCAACCGCGGTGGTATCGCCCACGCAGGGCGAAGCATTCAAGTTGTTCAGGCTGTTTGCGAGGATGCAGTCCGGATTCTGGTTGCCCCAGGGAAAAGGGTTGGCATCGCTGGAGCGGGCGGCATATTCCCACTCGGCTTCGCTTGGCAAGCGCAGTCCCATCCATTCACAATAAGTTACCGCATCGTTGTACGATACGTTAATTACCGGGTAAAGATCATAATCGGGGTTGGTATAGTAATCATCGCGCGTGCGGGAGGAATCGGAACGGGGGGCTTTGCATACACCTGCTTCGACACATTCTTTATATTGAACGTTGGTGACTTCGTAGCGGTCGATGAGAAATGACGATAGCGTGACCTCGTGCGCGGGTAGTTCCGCTTCCGGACAAATTGAACCAGCATTGTTTTCAGGGTCACAACCCATCATGAATATGCCGCCCGGAATTTCAACCATTTCACCGGGGGTGATGTCATTTGGAAAATCCGGCACGGGGGGATTGGTTGGGATTGAGGACTGCCGATCAGTCTCAGCAGCGGGAGTTTCAATTGGGTAAGCTGCGTCGGCTTGCATCTGGGTTTCGATTGGGTATGGTTCTGAAGGATGCGCCTGGGCGACTTCGGTTTCAACAACCTGTGAGGGAACTTCTGCTGGAGGGGTCTGCAAAGGTTCACAAGCGCCCAGAAGCAGAAGGGTTATTAATAGGTAAACGACAATTCGTTTCATGGTTAGTCCTTATCTTTGGAGCAAACAGAGGCCGCCAACAACTTGAACAGCCAGGATATATTGATTATAAAGGAAACCCAGTATTGTTGCAGGGAAGGTACTAATGGCCCGAAATAGTGGACAAAAGCGAATGGTTTTGCTATAATTCTGACACTTTGGGGCGCTTAGCTCAGTTGGTTAGAGCGCACGGTTCACATCCGTGAGGTTCGGAGG
>JAAZAL010000066.1 GCA_012514355.1 Candidatus Dojkabacteria bacterium | reverse complement strand
GTGGGAGCTATAGAGCTTTGGTTCAAGCTTCTTGCACCTCCTAAGAGTGGATACAACCATATTTTAGATAAGGATAGCTCTTATGGAATTAGTATATATAATGGTCAATTATGTGCATTTCTTAACCCTATTGGTTGGAATTGTGCCACAGAGAATTTAGAAATAAATAAGTGGTATCACACAGTCTTAACCTATGATGGTACTGTTGAGAATATTTTTCTTAATAATAAGAAAATTTTTGAAAAGAGTATCACCAGTACAATTGGTGCTTCAGGATACAACCTTGCTATTGGAGCTAGACAAGACGGTACTATTGCTTTTAATGGAATAATAGATACTGTTCGTATCTACAACAGAGCCTTAACATCGTCAGAAGTATTATCTAATTATAATTCTAATGCTGTTAAATATGCTATTAGAGGAGGTAATAGTAATAATCCTAATGATGGTACATGGAGTGAATGGAAAGATAATACTACAAAGAGTACATTAAGATCATTTGATAATACAAGTTTATATGAAAGTGAAGAAGATGGATTAGTAGGATATTGGAGTATGGATGAAGAGAGTGGTACTACAGTAAATGATGTGTCAGGAACAGGTAATAATGGGACAGCTACAGGAACAAGTATAGTAGATGGTAGGTATGGCAAGGGGAGAAGTTTTAACGGTAGTAGTGATTATGTGACTCTTCCATCAGGTTTTAATGATTTCACAACTGGGATGACCATCAATTTATGGGCTAAACCTACCGTAGAAGAGGCTTCTTACAGTACAACAGGTTTAGTAGGACAATGGAATTTTAACGAAACTAGTGGAACAGTTGCCAGTAGTGGAGGAAGTTGTAGTACTGAATGTTACGGAACCTTAACTGATTTTGCAGATACTACTGGTCAAGATAAAGTTATAGGTAGTGGTTGGACATATGATAATAGGAAGAATGGTCAGGGAGCTTTAATGTTTGATGGATCAGATGATGTTGTAGGTCTAGCAGATTCAGACAAAGCAAATATAACTGGAGACATATCAATAGAGTTTTGGGTAAATTTAAATAATTCACAAAACCATACTGTAGTACATAAGGGACAGCAGTATTCCATTTTAATAAAATCTAATAACACTATCAGTTGGGCAGATAGTTCTTACTGGAGTTATGATGATTTCGGATATCATAATATTGGATTAGAAATAGATAAGTGGCAACATATTGCAGTAACTAAGTCGAACGGTATTGTAAAGATCTATTTAAATGGAGTAGAAAAGGTTTCTAAAAGTTTTGGTAGTGCTTTAACTTCTAATACTGGTATCATGTATTTTGGTTGTTACCGCGAACTTACGACGAATGTATGCCGAAATGGCACTTATCTTAATGGAACTCTAGATACAGTTCGTATCTATAACAGAGCATTAACAGCTCAAGAGGTTTTATCTAACTATACAGCAGAAGAGACTCTATCTACTATAAATACAAGATTCGTAAATCTTGCAGAAAGTGAAGAGCAAGATAATAGTAATATTGTTTTTGATAGATGGGGAGAAACAGACACTTTGAGATTAGAAGTAGGGAATGGTACATAACTAAAACAAATAGTTGCTCTAAATGGAATAATCAATAATGAATGGCATTTATATACTGCCACTATAGACACTTCAGGTGCAGGAAAAATATATAGAGATGGAATATTACTAACAGAAGGTAGTTTACATTTACCAGCGAATGTAACTAGAACAAGTAACTACATAGGCAGAAGTAACAAAAGCAGTGATGCTTTATATAAGGGAGAAATGGACGAAGTTAAAATATACAACAAAGTATTCACACAAGATAGAGTTATTTTAGACTATTTAGAAGGTATAGATAAAAGAAATGCACTAACATATAACAGTAGTAATATAGTGTCTGACATAAATGGTGCTGAAGAATTACCATACAGGTCAAATAGAATAAGAACAACTGTAAACGATGGGCTAATATCATATTGGAAATTCGATGAGAGTAGTGGGAACACTGTAGCAGATTCTGTAGGTACAAATGATGGTACTGCTACTGGTACTACAATTACTCCTAACGGGCGTATAAATAGTGCAAGGGTATTTAAT
>JAAZAL010000065.1 GCA_012514355.1 Candidatus Dojkabacteria bacterium | reverse complement strand
TGTAATAAATGAAATCAACTATAACCCAGGATTAAGACTTCACTATAAAGTACAAGAGGGAGAAATTGTTAAGGTAGCAGTCCCAATTTTAGAGTACATATCTAAGTTTATCTAATTAAACATGTTAAAAACAATACAAGGCTTAAACTTAGAATCAGAATTAAGTAAGGTTATAATTTCACTAGAGGGAAACAATATTGGTGATGTTACACAATTACTTGATAAGATATCATCTTTTCATCCCATATTTATCAATGAATATTTAATCTCTCCAGAAAAGCTAGTTATAACTTCTGCTCTACCCTTTCTTTGGAGAGAGGCTGGAGATAGTTTAAATAAACTCTCTAAACAAGAGATTACATATGACCAAGCTAATGAAATAGTTGTTGATGATTTAATAAAAAAAAGAATTAAATCTATGTCTACTATCTCATTACTTAATTCGTGTATTAAGGCAAATATTGAAATCACCCCCACTATAATAGAAACAGCAGTACTAGATAAACAGGATGCTGATCCTGGTAGTAATCGCTACTACACTTTTGGGTGTGGTAAAGGTAACCAGATAACATGTTCAGGAGCCTCTACAAGGGATGCTCATATTGCACAAAAGATTCAAAGAGATAAATGGGCAACTAATCGATTCATTGAAAGGATGCAATTACCATTACCTAAATGGGAATTACTTCCAAACAAATCATATATAGAAAAGATTTGGGAGCAGTATAGTAAGCCTTTAGTAATTAAGCCTACTGGTTTAACTGCTGGTAAGGGTGTAACAGTAGGAATTAATTCAATTGAAAGAGCAAAACAGGCGTATGATGATGCACTACTAAGTATTGATTCTAAGGTAAGAAATCAGTGGCAAACAAAAGTAATGATCCAAGAGCAGGTTAAAGGGGAAGATTACAGGCTCCTTGTTATAGATGGCAACTTAGAAGTAGTAACAAAAAGGATTCCTGCTTTCATAATTGGAGATGGTATTAAAAATGTTAAAGAACTAATAGAAGAACAAAACTCTGATCCTAGAAGAGATACTTTAAATCCATCACATATTTTAAAGCCTATAAAGTTTGACAAACCCTTAAATGATTGTCTTAAAGACCAAAATCTTACATTAGACTCAGTACCTGCAAAAGATGAACAAATCTTTGTTAGAAAGGTAGCAAGTATGAGTCAAGGAGGAATAACTCAAGACTTTACTGATAGCGTAAGCAAAGAAATTAAAGCTATTGTAGAAAGTATTGCTTACTCTCTACATGCATTTACTTTAGGTGTCGATGTCATGTGTTTAGACATCTCTAAATCCCTTACAAAAGATAATGGAGCTATTTTAGAGGTTAATACAATGCCAGAGACATATTTAAATCTGTATCCTGTACTTGGTCAAACAAGAGAGTATGTAGCTGATATATATATTGAGAAGTTACTTAAAGATAACAAATGTCAAAAGATAGTAGTAATAGGACAAAGTAAAGATGATCTCCCCACTCTTCTTAGAAAGAAATCCCTAATTAAAAAAGATGATACTGTAGGAGAAATCATTGAAGATAGATATCTAGTAAATGGGATGCTAATGAATTCAAAATTAGAGAAATGGAGAGCGACGCAAGCAATTAAGTGTAACGCTATGCTCGATGTAATAATATTACATTATAGAAATTGGAAAGAGGTTGAAGAGTACGGCTTAGGTTTTAACAAAATTGATTCAGTATATATAACTAAAGATCAAAGCTTAGATAAAGAAAATAGCAAAATTTTAAAGAGATACAAAAGAAAGAAGTTAATAAATAAAATTAAGAGAATAGAATAAGAATGAAATACCTAATTCTAGACAAAAAACAGCGTATAACTCGTAATAGGATTACTTACGCTAATCAAAGAATTATAGATGAACTGAACAAAAAAAATATACCCCATACTTTAGCCTACTTTGATGAACTAGAATTTGAATTCCAAAATGGTGAAACATTGGTAAAAGTAAAAGGTGAGGATATCCGAAAATACAGTCATATCATACTGAGAGGACATGATTTACAAAATGAAATGGAGTATCACTTCAAAAGATACATAGTCGAACATATTGATCAACATAATATTAACAATCCCAAAAATAGGATATTGGTACAAAATGCTGAAAGTATTAAAATATTACCATATTACAATAAAATAGCACTAGCCCTTTTCTGTTCTCAAAATAGTATTCCCTACTTTGACACATATTTTAGAACAGACGGGAAATATCTAGAGCCACGAGATATGTTAAATACTTACCCACTCATTATAAAAGATTACTTAGGGGCAAATAGAATAGAAAAAATTTCAGGAGAAGACAAAATCAAGAAAAATGTTTTTAAGGTTGATACTCATAAAGGATACAAACAAAAATATCTAAAAGATTTAGACCTATCAAAAATGTTTATCCAAGAGCTATCGGATAGTGATATGGATATGAGGCTGTTTGTAAAAAATGGAGAGGTTGTTGGAGGTTGGACAAGACATCAAAGCCAATGTTTCATGACAGTAAGCAAGGGAATATATTCTATGTACAATAAACCGGAGGATAGGTATAAAAACTTAGCACGGAATGTTGCACGGATTCTTAAAGCCGATTTTATTGCAATAGACATTATGGATATGAGAGGAGAACCATTACTACAGGAGATAAGCCTACATCCAGGATTTAATGCTTATGAAACCAAAATAGAGGGAGAGCCAATAAATATAGCAGAAGCAATAATTACATCCTTTAGTAATTAGATACCCGCTTTCTTAAAAATATCACTCCACTGTTCCTTTGAAGGTACTATCTTTGCTTTAGGTATTAAACCATCATCTACCCACTCACACTGTTTAATATCAATCTTTCCTGAGTATAGTTTTTCATACAACGATTTATCTTTTTCTAATGCTCTTTTTACTCTATTAAAACCCCTAAAATAAACAATATCTTTTGCATAGATACCTGGATAACTACAATCCGCTATACCTCTTTTTACTCTGTAAGTGATATTAAAAGCACTTTTGGGAGGAAAGACAGATAGTAAACTACTGTATAACTGCCTAAAAGACATTTTCTCTCCAATATATATTGCGTATGTTAAAGCAGCCTTCTTCTTTAATGTAGACAACGTTAACAGATTGTTTAAGGACTCATTCCAAGTTGCTAAACCCTCCTCTATATCTAAATAGGTTGAAAGGTTTGCATTTGATAATGCCCCCACCCCACTATTTTGACCATTTACAGAGCGCAATACATGAGTACCTACTTCGTGAACTAAAGTCTTTTTTAACTTAAATACAGATCTCTGTATCTTGGGATCTACTAATACCCATTTACTCTTAATACCAACCTTAGCCCCATCCTTTCCAATATTTGAAGAGGGATGTAATTTCCAATCAGTAAGATTAAAATATGTAAAGACAGTATTAAATACCTCTTCTATTCTTTCATATCCTAATAGTTCTGAATGATTAGAACTCTCATATTTAACAATATTGTAACTATCAACCTTACCCCTAAGAACTTGAGATGATTTTCTAAATAGTAAATCAGAGGGTTTCCCGTATTTTTTTATTGAAAACTCAGTTACTAATTCATTATCACCTACACTTCTCATAAGTAAATCAGCATCTTTTTTAGATTCAATTAAGGAAATATAGAAATCAGATATTCTAGGATCAACATCAGATATACTCTTAAGTGAGGACAACTTCTTA
>JAAZAL010000064.1 GCA_012514355.1 Candidatus Dojkabacteria bacterium | reverse complement strand
TAAATGAGATTCATACTCTAAAGAGGTTATTTGCATTTGAAAAGGTTTTCTTTCATCCCCTTTAGGAGCTGGACAGAAACTTACAATCTCATCTAATAGGGGGGAAAGATCTCCATCTGTTGCTGAAAGCTCTTCTTTAGGTAATTCTTTCCATACTTTACCCTCTCTTGCAACACAGTAATATACAGGGAAATCTAACTGCTTAGTATCAGTTGCTAGTGTAAGAAAGAGATCTTGAACTTTTTCTACTGTCCTTTTTACATTTGCTAACTTTTTATCTATTTTATTTATTAAAACTATAGCCTGAAGATTCATTTCTAAAGCCTTTTTGAGAACAAACTTTGTTTGAGGCATGACACCTTCTTGAGCGTCAACTAGAAGTAAACAAGAATCTGCCATATTTAAAGTTCTTTCAACTTCTCCACCAAAATCAGAGTGTCCTGGGGTGTCTATGATATTTATCTTGTACCCTTTATATCTAACAGAGATATTTTTTGCTTTAATAGTAATGCCCTTCTCTTTTTCTAAATCTCCACTATCAAGTATTTGTGTTTGAGACATCTCTTCTTCATTATCTCTAAAAAGATGAGTTTGTTTCATAAAGGCGTCAACAAGTGTTGTCTTACCATGATCTACATGGGCAATAATGGCGATATTTCTTATATTTTCTTTTTTCCCTGGGATATATTCCATAACAAATGGATATTCTATCACAAATATCTTGTTTTAGATATTTAGTTAAGATGAACTAATTTAGAAATAGAAAGAGAAGTAGTAGTGAAGTGATTAAAATTACTAATGCTAATACCAATGAAAGTACAGATTTTTTATCCTTATACGGTCTTACTCTATCTTGCATTTAAAATATATTTAAATATTTATGTATGTATATATTGCATAGCAAAGCAAAAGTAGAGGTAAGCAGATAGCTATAGATATTAAGACCTTTATCCTAATCTTATGTTTAAATATAAATGAGTAAATGAAAAAGAGTATTGAGTAAACAATGTATATTGAAAGGAGAATTAAGGATATGCTTGATATCTTATCTAAAAGTCCTTCAATGTTTGAATATGAATTCTCTGAAAGTGTTTCCTTTAGTTTGTCTAATTGTTTTTGAACTGGAGAGTAGAAAGTGTTAAAGAGGTTAGCTAGAAAGGGGTTTGATAGAACAAAGGTATGTATATTATTAAACATACTACATTGTAGAGTAAAGTGAGTATGTTATGCAACTTTTTTATATATTAAGCAATTAAGTGAAAGAAATGCTATAATGACAATATAATCTCCAGTGTTAAATGAATATGAGTAAGAGTTCTGTTTTGGCAGTAGGAATAAATATTTCAAAGGAAGAGAAAAAACTCATTCAAAAGAAATTAGGTATGGATAGTATTCGATTAGATTTTGCATCTATTAAGGATATTATTTTTACCATAATAGATGGTGTGATTGATGTAGAGATTAAAGGTAAAACTCTTATTAATTATGATCATGTATGGATACAATCTGGATGGAAAACAAATCAGTTAGCATATCTTTTGCATCTGTATCTTAAATCGAAAAATATTCCTCATAACAGAACTTCTACCCAGAATACTAAACTTTCAGATATTTTCTCTTTAGCTTCTAAGGGGGTTCTTGTTCCTAACACATTCTTTCATAATGGCTTAAAAATTGATAGTGGAAATGTAATAGATATTGGTAAGATATGTAAACTACCGTGTATATATAAAACAGTGTTTGGCTCATTGGGTTGTGATGTATTCTTAATTGATAAAAAGGAAGATATTAAAAAGACTATTAAAGAAAACAAGAAATACAATAGATATCTATTTCAAGAGTATATTCCTAATGATTTTGATTATAGAGTTGTAATAGCAAATGGAACATCCTCATCAGTTTGTAAGAGAATAAGAGTAAATGATAAATTCAGAAATAATGTAGCACTTGGTGCTAGGGAAGAATTTATTAAAGTAAATGATACAAGTAAGGATATCTTAGATTTAGCAATTAGATCTGCGAAGGCTTTAAAATTGAACTGGGCAGGTGTAGATATAGTTACAGATAAAGATACTGGGAGAAACTATGTACTTGAAGTAAATAGGAGACCAGCACTAACTTCAGAGTCAACAGAGATTTTAGCTGCATATAAGTATATAATGGAGTTAGCAGGAAGATAATTTTATTTATTTTATATTAATGAAGAAGAATATTATTCCTTTTTTTACAATCTTTGTCTCTATATTTACATCCTTCCTCTTTTATAATGAGCTACCTGTTAAAATGGCTTCTCATTGGAATGCACAGGGTATAGTAGATGGTTACTCTTCAAGAGTGTTTAATGTTTTATTTTTTCCTTTATTAGAAATTTTTCTATTTTTGTTACTTACTTATGTTCCTAAACTAGATCCTAAGAAAAAGAATATTAAACTTTTTGAGAGTAATTACTCTTTGTTTATATCCATAATGATGATATTTATGTATATAGTTCAATT
>JAAZAL010000063.1 GCA_012514355.1 Candidatus Dojkabacteria bacterium | reverse complement strand
TTTAATATTGCATTTGCTATTTGACCACCTATCCCAGTTGCCCCTAATATTTTTCTAAGGAATTTCTTTGCACCCCTTAATAGTTTGTTAAAGATTGGGTTTAATATTTTAGTTCTTATTCCCTCAGAGATATTATTTAAAGGCTTCGTAATATTTTGAAGAGCTTTCTTAAAAATTCTTCCTGGGGTCATATTGTAAAGAGCATATCCTAAGCTTTTCTTGTTTAACTTCCCATCTTCTCCACAAGCTAGTTTTAACCACAACTCTCCTGTATTAAACATTCCATTAGCAAGATTTTTAGGATGGAAGTAGTAGAGTTTCCCTAAGAGTTTTCCCATTACGCTATCTCCTTGGTTAAAGTAACTACCAATTAATATTGGGTTACCATCTTTGTCTTTTAATATCTTTCCATCATCATCTTTATCAAATACATCTATTCTCTTAACTACTTGAGTAAATCCCAGTCCCTGTGTTTCAAACTTATCCCATTGTCCAGAAAGGAATACTGCATTAAAACTTTTAGAGCTATCTAAAAATCTTTTAAGAAGTAGGGCTCTTTGAAAACGGACCTGATAGTTTTTTCGGTTATTATTCATAAAGGATCGTAATTGGCTCTCTACACGAGCTACCTCGCCCTCTACATCATCAATTTCTATGTTTTCTTCTCTTAATCTCTCAGATACAATTCTAAATGCTAAAGCTTTGTATATGGTTTCTTGGGAATCATGTAAAAAAGTTGGATCTTGTGTATCCCAAATCCTTGAGTTTTGTTTTAATATACTGGTATATAGCTTTGAATATTTCTCATCTAATCCTCTATCTTCAAAGTATGCTCGGAGTTTTTGCTCTCTTTCATCTTCTGTTGGGATATTAATATCTGTGAGAATATTAAATATATCTTCTCTTTTAACCTCTGTATCTAATATTCTTTTTCTAAACTCCAGATCTTGCTCCATTTCCTGTCTTGCTTCTTCAATCTGAGTAGCAGTGTAGTCTAGGGTGGCTCCGGGCATATTTCTGCTTGCAAATCTCCATTGGTCGTCTCTCCATACAGCTTTATCTGCACCCTGTGTAACTCTATCTATCTCTTCTTCTCTTTTTTGATCAATTTCTGTTTCTGTTAAAGGTGTTTTATTTCTTTCTGAAAACTCCTTTTCTATTTCTTTACGAGCCTTTTCAATTTGAGCTTCTCTGTAGTGCAAACGAGCTTCTGGGGTATCTCTTCTGGTAAATTTCATACCTTTGTCTCTCCATGTTCCTCTGTCTTTACCATGTGTTGCCTTATATATTTCTTCTTCTCTTGTTTTAGTAAATTTCTGTTTTCCGTCTACATCCTTTAATATACTTGAAAGAAGAATATCTTGTCCTTTATTAATGATTTCTTCTTTCTTTTTAAATCTTTCCTTTTTATAATCCTCTCCTAGAAACTCTATATCTAAATCTGGGAAATCTTTATCTTCCTTAGTTGGCATGAACTGCTTTCCCCACACAGCCTTATCTACAACCATTTTACTTTCTTCCTTTTTAATATTTTTATAGAAATTTCCTAACTCTATGGCTTCTTCACCAGAGAGATTGAATTTCTTAGCAAACATTGATAGTAGAGCAGCGTCAGCCTTTGCATCAAGATTTCCTCCTATTGAGGTCCACTGAGTTAGGAACCTGTTTCCATTTCTCTTTTCTCTTTCCTTTTTAATTCTTTTACTTAGCTCTGAGGGTGGTGTAAAGGGGCTAGTTGCGAATTTCTTTTCATTTCCCATTTGGATTGCAGTACTCTCTTCCATTAGTCTTTTAATTTCTTCTAATGTAGTACCAATGGGATAGAGAGCAGGTTGTGTCCCTATCTCTAAAAGAGAATTGCCTAATTCTCCGACATTTGGATCTGGTTTAATATTTGAATACTTTTTAGTTTTTTGTAAATCAAAAAGAAAATCAAATATTTGATCGTGTATTGTTTCGTCCTTCTTTTTATTCATTTCTAATTAAACATACCACCAACTACAGGAATCTTTTTAACAGATTTTGCCATATCATCTCCAGCACCCATTAAACTCTTGTTTGCTCCTACTCCAAGTGCTCCATTAATTATCTTAGGCATGCTAGCTGCAAATAGATATCCAGCTATTACGATTATACTTCTAAAAGAGATTATTATGTCTGGCCATAATACTCCACCATTTGAGAAGAAGTTAAATTTACTGGGGTCATATATATTTGCGGATATTGCTGCTGATGCATTAATCACAACGAAGATAGCGGTAGGAATTAAGCAATTTGCAGTAACGGATTTAAACCAATTAGTTATTTGGTTTGTATTGCCTGGGATTGCACCCATTAACATTTGAAAGGGTGCTAATATGACATTCCCAAATAATTTCAGATATGTAGTCAGTAGAGCAATAAATACTTTAAATGCGGCATAGAAACAGATTACAATTATTACAAGAATTTTGAGAATTTGACCTAATAGTAAATAGCTGGCAGTTACCCTCAAATTATACAATAAAGCTGAAAGTGAAAACTCAGCAACAAATACTAGAGGAGCGAGTACTTCCGTAGTGCTTTCTGCTACACCTACAGCATTGGCACCTACTGTGATTTCTTGATCTACAGAATTACTAGGATTGAGCTTGTCGATAAGGGGATCTAAGGCTCCATTCAAATATGAATATGTAAGACCATATAGTCCTCCCCTAGCTATTCCGCCCCAAATGGATTCCCCATCTGAAACAATTAGTTTAGCGAGTGTGTCTCCGACGACAGGTATTTTTTTTAGTGCATCGCCGACTCCTTTGTCTGTATTTGTTTTTGTGTATATTCCATTCGCTAAATGCCATACATTCTTAGTTTCAATTACTTCATAATCTACTTTGTTTGAGGGGTCTGCATTTATCTCTGTATATATCTCTGAGAATATTCCCCTTGAGACATTCATAGTAATTTTGCCTACGTCCATCATGAATCCAACTAGGGCGAAACTAAAGGTTGCTAAAATTAAACTAATTATTAAGTTCGGCAAAGCTCTAGAAAAAGTTACTGTAACATTCCCTTGTAGTTTCTTTCTAAACATGATCATGAAACCAACAATAATGAAAATGAGAACATATAGTACGTAGACAATATTTAATGATCGACTCCAGATTCTATCTAATCGGATAGTGTCTTTTAGATAATTATATCCTGAAGATTTGTCCTCAACCTCTTCTTCTGGATTTCCAATTTCTATTACTGCTCCTGATTCTTCTATAAACTTTTCCGGGAAACCAAATATTTTGGTTCGTATGAATTCTATAATTTTGTTAGATTCTTCTTCCGATTCATCATCTATTTCTCCTTCATCTTTCCAACTTTCGTTTCCCGGTACTCCTGGATATCCGTCCGACTGTGCAAGAAGAGAGTTGTTATCACCATATCCAGGAATAAATCTTTGGGCTAGGTGATTTCCAACATTAATATCAGGGTACATACTAAATATTGCTGTATTTGCATTCTCTACCATCCCAAGTAGTCCTTGACTCTTTAAAGTGGTAGATTTCGAAGCTGCAACTTCATCTTTCACACAATATATTTGATCTCCTAGAAATACAGAAAGTATATTCATAAGGGATGCTGTTGTATTTATTTTCTTTACTGCATCAATACTATTCTTAGTACCAGTTATTGCTTGACTAGAGTTATTTATCTCCTCATATATTGCCTCTAAGTCAATACAATCAACCTGTGTTTCATCAGTAGGAGTAATCTCTTCTTGAGCAAATATTGGTTTAGGGATAAGGACAAAAAGAAGTATGGTAAGGATATAGAGCAGTTTCTTTTTCATTTGATATCAATATTAATTTAAAGAAATTATTTTTAAATATTTATCATAATTACAGTATAGATTATTTTCTCCAAAACATCGACTTTCTCCATAGTTCTTACTGGTATAGTATGTTTTAATATAGTCTGTATATATACAATATCCATCTTTTTGATTTATATTACATTTAACAAGTACAAACCCTTTATCTTTTAATTCAATTGATAACCAATTTATCCAATTATCACAAATGAATATGTATGAATTAAGTCTAGTAGAAAAGATCTCTTTACATTGTGAGCTATCCCATTTGAAATACTCTGTTTCATTTTCTATACCTTCTGCTTTATGATACTGTGCACCATTTTCAATAGATTGGGAGATTTCATCTAGGGTATATGAATAGTCATATGGGTTAATTCCATAGAGTAGGTTGTTGTGTAAATTCCAGTACTCTTTAAAATCTCTAATATTTGGGATATATCCTTCTAAATAGTCTGGGTTCTCATAATTAATTGAGTATTTCCAATACTTAGGAACGAGGACTCCTTTTACTTGCGTTTTTGTAGTTAATGGAATTTTTACTTTTTGAATGTCTTCATTCCATATATCTAGTGTAGGAGTAAATTCTTTGTTTGAACCTGGTAAAAGTGATGGGTTATCTACTTTTAATATGCCTTTTTGAGCAATTAATATACCTACTATGAAAAAGAAAAAAAATATCAGCAGTTTTTTCAGATTTGCCATATATATTTTATATCTTTTATTTGCTTACTATTCAACCTATATCATATTAGAGGGTTAAGAGTAGACAGAGATTAGAGTTTGAGTGTATATTTAAGATATATATAACTTAAGAATTATTTATTATGGCAGAGAATGAAAGACCTTTATCAGACTTTATTTCTTCAGTAGAACAGGTTGATGCTCCTGTTGAAGAGGTACAGGAGAGTGGGCAAGGGGAGATTAAACCGAAAAAGAGTAAAGTTTTTCCAATTATTGTGGGTATTCTTTTACTTCTAATTATCGGTATGGGTGGTTACTATGTATATGATAATTACTTTAATGATTCTCCTTCACAAGAGGATGACTTGTTGAATACAACAGGTCAGGAATTAGAGGAGGAAGAGGTAAAGACAAGAGATTATGCCCTTTCTGAATATGAATTTAGTGCGAAGGTCCCACTTTTCACTAGAACAGAATCTTTTGAAGAATCACAAAGTGATACTGGAATGAATCAGGGAGATGTTGTATGGGAATGGGATATAGAGAGAGAAAAAAAGAATAATAGCCTTTTAGCATATCCTGATTACTTAGAGACAGTTTCTTTTACCTTTTTGCCTGATCCTGCTCCTGGGTGTGGTTTGGGTTGTGCTAGTGAACACTTGATATATCTTGATATCCATACTAATACTGGTTCAAAGAGTTTAGAACAGGTTGGGGAGATATATTTTGAAAATATCAAAGATATTCTTTCTTCTGTTAACAAAGAAAATGATGATGAGGGTGTAGAGATTGAGCAAAGTACAGTAAGTATGTGGGGACAATCGGTTATTAAATTCTCTGGAATAGATGCTACTCCGGATAGTTTAAATGAGGGCTATCTTGTAGTTACTCCAAAGTATGTATATATAGTTACATATTTCCTTTCACAAGAGCCTGCGAATTCTTTAGAGGAGGCGAATAACCTAA
>JAAZAL010000006.1 GCA_012514355.1 Candidatus Dojkabacteria bacterium | reverse complement strand
GAGTAAAGTCATTGTTAGACATTTTTAGATAGTTATCCAACGCTCTTGCTATTTTTGGTTTTATCTCTTCATCAATTTGTAATATCTCTGTAAATAGGTAATCAAGTAGATATCTACTATTAATCTTTAATTCAAAAGAATTTAAAGGAGCTTTAAACTCCTTCATTACATCAATTACAAATGAGACTATCTCTGTCTCTGCAGTTATTGAATCTACGCCTAATATATCAATATTTAATTGAAAGAACTCTCTTCTTCTACCCTTTTGGGGTTTTTCATATCTGTAATATCTACCAATATTAAACCACCTAAGTGGAAATTGAAGGTCATTTTTCTTGTTTGCAACCATTCTGGCAAGTGATGGAGTCATTTCAGGTCTAAGTGCTATCTCTCTTCCCCCTTTATCAATAAAGTTATAGAGTTGATTTCCTCCTAGCTCTTCTCCAGATTTAACTTTGTAAAGATTTGCATCCTCAAGTGTAGCAGTATCATACTCCTCATATCCATAGCTTTTTGCTACCCTACTCCATATATCAAATATGTAGTTTCTAATATACATGTCTTTAGGATACCAATCCATTGTTCCTTTATACGGTTGTTTTGTTAATATTGTATTTTTCATATCTCAATTATATCATCTATTTTGAAAGGTTGAATATTAAGGGGATATAATATATATTGGAGTAATTGTATAATAGTTAAATCTCAATATGAAATATAGTATGTCTGTAGCAAAATCTAAAAGATCTGGGAAAAGGAGAACATACTCTAAACGTCCTACCTCTCTAAGTAACTATAATCGAATGAAATTGTATAACAGTAGGAATGTTAAGAAAAGGAATTTGAAAAACAAGAAATCAAAGAGTATTTTTTCTAACAAATTAAAAAACAAAAAAGGTAAGAAATTTCTTTATGCACT
This sequence comes from Candidatus Dojkabacteria bacterium, assembly GCA_012514355.1. Lineage (GTDB taxonomy): Bacteria > Patescibacteriota > Dojkabacteria > SC72 > SC72 > UBA2259. Next base: position 2,365 of record JAAZAL010000006.1, on the reverse strand, counting down.
ATTAGGAATAGCCTTTTTCATAGGTTGTGCAGTTCTAATAGTTGCTGGAGTATATCTTAAGGGTTTACAAAGCTCACTTCCCTCTCCTAATGAATTAGTAGATAGGACTTCAGATCAAAGTACTAAGATATTTGATAGGAATGGGGTCTTACTTTATACGGTTTACGGTAAACAAAATAGAGAATTTGTTTCAATAGAGAAGGTTCCTGAATATACTAAATGGGCTGTATTAGCTGCAGAAGATATTGAGTTCTATCAACATAAGGGATTAGATTATGCTGGTATTGCAAAAGCCTTTTATCAAAATCTTAGACATGGAGAGGTAGTAAGGGGTGCAAGTACAATAACACAACAACTGATTAAAACTACTCTTCTTTTTGATATTTTAGGGGATCAAGCGTATGAACAGAAATACTCTAGAAAGATTAAAGAGATATTGATTACCATGCAGGTTGAACAATCCTTAACCAAGGATGAGATTTTACAGATGTATATGAATGAGATACCTTTAGGAGGAGTAAATTACGGTTTTCAAGCTGCAGCAAAAGCTTACTTTGGGAAAAATGTAGGAGATCTTACCCTTGCTGAAAGTGCTTTAATTGCTGGATTAATTCAAAGTCCAGGAGTATATTCTCCTCTTTTTGGAAGTAAACCAGAGTTAGCAAAGGTAAGACAAACATATGTACTAGACCAGATGCTTAAGCATAAAAATCTTACAGGTGTTACAGAAGAGGAAATTGAAGAGGCAAAGAATGAGGAAATGGTATATACAACTAAAAAGATTGATATTAAAGCACCCCACTTTGTCTTCTATGTTAAAGGTTTGTTAGAGGAAGAGTTTGGTGTAGAGAGAGTAGAAAGGGGTGGATTAAAAGTAACAACGACACTGGACTACTCAATACAAGAGATAGCTGAAGATGAGGTTGTTAAGGGTATTACAAAGAATGGCTTACCAAAGAAAGTAAATAATGGGGCTGCTGTTGTTATGAATCCTAATACTGGAGAGGTTTTGGCTATGGTTGGTTCTGTTGACTACTGGAATATAGATAATCCTAAAGTAGATGGGAATGTAAATATTACAACTAGTAATAGACAGGTAGGTTCTTCAGCAAAACCGTATGTATATTTGGCTGCTTTTGGTAGAGGGTATACCCCAGGGACTCTAGCTCCAGATATTAGAATGAGTTTTGGGAGATATACTCCTGAAAACTGGAATTTTACATTTGAAGGACTTGGAACTGCAAGAAGAAATCTTGGGCGTTCTAGAAATCTCTCTGCTGTATATATGCTTCAATTAACTGGTATAGATTCTTTCTTGCAATTAACAGAGAAATTAGGTATTACAACATTAAAGAATAAAGCGGACTACGGATTAGCTTTAGCTTTGGGTGCTGGTGAAATGAAGATGTTAGAGCATACTGCAGCCTTTGGAGTGTTTGCTAACGAGGGTGTAAGAAATGAAACCAACGTTATACTAAAGGTTGAGGATTCTAAAGGAGAGATTTTGAAAGAAACAAAGCTTGAAGAGGGAACAAGGGTTGTAGACGAAAAAGAGGTATATCTTCTCAACTATATACTGTGTGATTTGGGTGGACATGGAGATAGATTGGGTATTGGATATGGAAGAGTAAAAGGGAGTAATGTATGTTTTAAAACTGGAACTTCTGATGGTCCAAGGGATTTGACTACAGTTATGTATCACAAAAATATTGTTGTAGGTGTTTGGACAGGAAACAATGATAACACTGAAACTCCGGGTGCATTTGGCTCAACAGTTCCTCTCCCGATAGCTCATGCAATAACTAGTAGAGTTGCAGATATTTATAAACCTGAGCTATTTACTAGACCAGCCGGAATTGTCTCAGGAACGGTATGTAGAGATACCGGTGGTTCACCTGTTGAGGGTGTTGATTGTGAAAAAGAAGCAACTGTATATATATCTGGGAGAGCTCCACAAGCAGATAGTAGAAAAGTAATTACTGTTTGCAAAGCAAACGGTTTAATTCCATCTAACTTATCTTTAGCACAGCAGTACGGTTTAGTTGAACAAAGAACAGTACTCTCCTTTAAGTTAGAAAACAAATTACAACAGGGTACATATGAAAAATTTTTAGCGGAAAGCAGGGGTTACCTATTTGCTGATCCAGCAACTGGGGAGTGTCCTTTACCTTTAGGACCAGATAACGCTCCAATAGTAGAGATAACTACACCCTTAGAAGGTACAGTCTTTAAGACTTCTGATACGATTAATATATCGGGAAATACTAGACAGTTAGAAACTCTTTCTGAGTTTACTATTACTTTTGATGGTAGTAAGGTAGCAGGTGTTACATGGACAGGCTCTTTGTATAGTGCAAGTTTTAGT
>JAAZAL010000062.1 GCA_012514355.1 Candidatus Dojkabacteria bacterium | reverse complement strand
ATTCTCTCTAGCTAGCTGAATAGCTTTAATCTTGCCCATAGCACCTCTACTACCCCATCCTTGAGGAACTATTAATCCATCCATCTTAAGTATCATTTCTTCATTTTTTTTGTTTTTCTCTAAATCATCAGCCACTATCCAATGGATATTAGCGTTGTATCCTAACTCCCAAGCAGCGTGATTAATAGCTTCTAAAACAGATACATACGAATCCTTTAAATCAAATTTACCACTTTTAAAGTATTTACCAACTATACCAATATCAACACTTTTAGATATCTTACTCATCTTTTTAGTTTTCTCTTTCCATTCTTTTAAAAGAGTAGTCTTTCTGGGTTTAAGATGTAACTCTTTTAAAATGTTTTTACCAATATGTGAATCTTCAAAATTCATAGGAATATCATATATACATGAGGCATCAGGAGCAGATATTATATGCTCTTTTTTGATATAGCAGTAACGAGAAAGTTTCTCTTTTCTAATATCATCAATACCAGTTTTAGAACGGGCGATTAGAAACTCAGGAGTAATCCCGTGGCTATTTAAAAGTAGGGTAGATATTTGAACAGGCTTACTTTTCATCTCTCCTAAAGTGCTAGGTACAGGTAAATATGAAACATGTATATGAATAACATCATTTGGGTTTTCAATTTTCATTTTTTTGTTTGCTTCTAAAAACAAACCATTACCAATTTCTCCGACAGTACCACCAATTTCAATAATGGTGATTTCTGCACTAGATTGACGGGCGACACCCTTAATCCAGTTAATAATCTCATCTGGGACATGGTAATCTAAACTTACCCATTTACCATCATATGCTAGTGAGCGCTCATCCTTAATTACTTTTTCTAAAACTGCTCCACAAGTCATTGAGTTAGGTCTTGAAAAAGACTCATTAACAAACCTTTCATAACTTCCAATATCCATATCTGTTTCAAAACCATCTTCTAATACAAATGTTTCCCCATGCTCTAGAGGATTCATTGTTCCTGCATCAACATTAAGGTAAGGATCTGCCTTAATCATTGTAATTTTAAAACCGTAGGACTTGAGAATGAAAGCTATTGAAGAGGCAGAAATTCCCTTTCCAATACCAGAAATAACTCCTCCAGAAACAAAAATATACTTGGTCATGAATATATGTGATTAGGTTATTGAATAGGGTATATTTTAATACAAAAAATGTCAAACAATTCTAATATATTTTTTTCTTACTTGAATTATTCCATTCTTCTATCAATTTAACAGTATGTTCACTATCTAATCTTATTAATTTTAAATCCTTGTTGTTTCCTTTCTCATCATCGAAACCCATATTTAACGCATCTTTATATGTGTTTCCATAGTACACTGTTTTAATCTTTGCCCAATTTATAGCTCCCATACACATTTTACAGGGTTGTCCAGTTGTATATATCTCACAATCAGAGAGATTCTCTCTTTTAAGCTTCTTAGAGGCTTTCCTGATTACATTGATCTCTGCATGATTAGTCGCATCACGTCCTTTTAATACAGTATTATGGCTAGATGCAATTACTTCTCCATTTTTAACTAATACAGCCCCAAAAGGACCTCCATGACCTCTTCTAATACCCTTTAAAGCCTCTTTAATTGCTAATTGCATATATTGATTCATGTTTACTTTTAATTAATTTAGAATTTTCTACTAAAATCTATTCCATCTGCATCTATTTTTCTACCTGTTCTTCCTAAATCCTTCTCATATCTTGTAGCATACTCCTTATACTTTTTAACTCTTTTGATTCTTTCTTTAATTGGATATTGATAATCCATACTAGGACCATTTACGCAACCACCCTCACAGGACAAAATATCTAAGAATTTATACTGCTTATACTTACCACCCTTAAACCCATCTAAAACCTTAGTAATATTTTTAATACCATCAGTTACTAAAATATCCTTCTT
>JAAZAL010000061.1 GCA_012514355.1 Candidatus Dojkabacteria bacterium | reverse complement strand
TTAGTTTTTTTTGATACTGATAGGAAAAAAGGTCTAGCCCAATGTCCAATTTGTAAGCAACGTTTCTTCCTCTGGGAGTTACGTTCATTTAAAACAGAGGAGAACCTTGAGAGTTTGTTGGAATTAATTGAAAACATCAGCAAAGGGGGTAAGGATGCCGAGAGGGTAATAGCTTTGATAGATATGTCTTTAGAGCTATTAAAAAAGAAGTTCCAGAAAGTAATTAAACTTGTAAAAAAAAGATCGGCAATTGGAAGAGGAGTTGCCTGGACTACTGCAATATTAACAGGAGGTATTGGGCTAGAAGATTTAATAATTCTTCCTGCAGTAAATTATGCTATTCAGAGGGTCTTGGGTGGAAAGTTGGATAAGGTTTTAAGAGATTTTATGCAATTAATATACAGGAAGGTATATAAGACTGCAGAATTAGATAAATCTCTTAGTGATGAGGAATTAACGGCTTTGTTAACCGAAGCATATCTCTACTTAATCACTTCAGAGATTAATGATCTTGAGATTTTCCTCTATCAAATTGAAAATTACGCATTTCAGGAAAAGAGTACTGAAGATATTAAATACTTAATAGAAAAGATTGAATCATTTTTTGTTCATAGTTCACAAAGAAATCTAGAACACATGGTAGTATTCTGGATATCTCTTATTAGGATAGTTAATGTAAGGTTTCCATATGCTCCCCTTATTCATACAATATCATCCTACTATTTCCCAGAAGATGAGAAGAAAGAGAGCCCTTCTCACGAAGAAGAGGTCGAAGAGGAGCCTACTAAAGATGAGAAGATGTCTAAATATGAAAAGATATTGGGGATAGAATGGGATGGTAGTAATTTCAATGAGATAAAAAAACAGTATAGAATTCTTGTAAATAAGTATCATCCTGATAAGAATAATAATGATTCTAGGAAGTTTATGGAGGTACAGGAGGCCTATATATACTTTAAACAGAAAGTTGGTTAGAAGGGTCTTTATTTATATAATTACGAAAATGAACGAGAAAAAGGACCCACAAGTAAAAGGAGCAATTATTAAATATTCTGCTATTTGTGCAGCTATTGCTATTCAACCAATTCCTTTTGCAGATATTTTTATACTCACTCCCATTCAAGCGATTATGGGTATTGAAATAGCAAAGAAATATGGGATTAGAGTAGAAAAGAAACAATCAAGCAAATTAATTAGACAAATCATTGGTATTATAGGGATGGGATTAATTGCACAACAGTTAGGTATCGCAGCAGCTAAAACCTTTTGGCCAATAGTTGGTAGTGTTGCAACAATTCCAGTTGTATTTGGATTGACCTATGGTATAGGTAGTGTGATAAATGAGTATTACAAGAGCCTGGCTAATAATGATAGACTCACAGATGAGGAGATTAAAGATATATACAAGGCCTCTAGAAACGAAGGGCAGAACATTGGGAGAAATTTTAGTAAAGAAGACATTTTAAAGATTAAAGAGAGAAGTGTATCTTCGGGTAATTAGATTTAGAAGAAATTACAGGAGCAAAAACTCCTTTGCATCCCTCACCCTTCTAATATATATTATAGGTATGGATAAATATATATCCCTTAAAGATTGTTTAAAAGAATTAAACAAATATAAATACTCTCTTCCCATTATATTAGGTAAAGACTCTAATAATGATATACATATTAAAGATCTAAAAGATTTAAAAAAT
>JAAZAL010000060.1 GCA_012514355.1 Candidatus Dojkabacteria bacterium | reverse complement strand
CCTCACGCCCACTGCACTAAATATATATTCTATGGTTCTTTTGATGATTTACAATATACAATTAACCTAAGAAGTAGAAGAGGTGGACATATTGCATATAGAAGTTTGGTATATAGATGGTTAGAACTATTAAATTCAAAAGAGAGTATGTGGTATCCTTTACTTAGTAGTATTGAAAAACCAGATCCCAAATCTAGAGAACAGTTTCTAGATAGAAGTTAATTTAATATATTTACAAAATGATACTTTCTGATAAGAGTATAAAAGAGAAATTACAGTCTGAAGAGATTAGTATTGAGCCTTTCTCTAATGAATTTCTTCAACCTGCTTCATATGATTTACATTTAGATACAAATATTCTTTTGTTTAATACAGAAAAACATGAATTAATAGATGTTAAAAAACCCATAGATGATTTAATGGTTAAGGTAGAGATTAATGAGCACGAGGGTTACTTACTTAAACCCAATCAATTTATCTTAGCTAATGTAGTAGAGATTACTGGTGTAGATTCTCGACATGTAGGGAGATTAGAGGGCAAAAGTTCTCTTGCTAGAATGGGCCTAATTATACATGCTACTGCAGGTTTTCTAGATCCAGGGAACAAATTAAGATTAACATTAGAGATGGTTAATCTTTCTCCTTTACCAATAAGGATATATCCTGGAATGAAGATAGCTCAACTTGCTTTTGAAGAATTGGATAAGAATTGTGAAAGGCCATACGGTAGTACTGAATTAAATAGTAAGTACAAGGGAGACCTAACAGTTCAAGCTAGTAAGATGTATAAGAATTTTTAAATTGTATTAATTAATATATGTTTGAAGATATTAGAAAAGAGTTTCCAATATTAAAAGATAAATTACTAGGTAGGGGGCTAGTATATTTAGATAGTGCTGCAACAACTCAAAAACCACAGGTAGTAATAGATAGAATATCTCAGTATTACAGCAAAGAGAATGCAAATATTCATAGAGGTCCATATGACCTTTCTATAAATGCTACTAATATGTGGCAAGAGGCTCATCAAATAGTTGCTGACTTTATAAATGCTTCCTCATACAAAGAGATTCTTTTTGTTAGAAATACTACTGAAGGATTAAACTTTTTAGTAAATACTTTTGGAAGAACTCTTCTTAAAGATGGAGATACAGTAGTAATTACTGAAATGGAACATCATAGTAATATTGTTCCTTGGATGATGTTACAAAAGGATATTAAGTTTAATATTGAATATATTCCTGTTAAAGATGACTACACATTAGACTTAGATTGGTTTAAAGATCTATTAAAAAAGAAAGATAAAAGTATTAAGATTGTATCTTTAGTTCATATTTCTAATGTCTTAGGAGTTAAGAATAATGTAGAAGAGATATTTAAAATAGCTAAAAAGGTAGGAGCATTTACAATGTTAGATGCAGCTCAAAGTATTGCAAGATGTAAGGTAGATGTTAAAGAGATAGGGTGTGATGCCTTGGTATTTTCAGGTCATAAGGTATACGCTCCTACAGGTAGTGGAGCTATATATATTAATATGAAATATCTTAATGATTTAACTCCTTGGATGGGTGGAGGGGAGATGATATCTTCTGTTACTAAAGATGGGTTTGAATACAATGAATTACCATGGAAATTTGAAGCTGGTACTCCAGATATTGCTGATGGAATAGTTTTGGGTACTGCATTAAATTGGTTAAAGGAAAGGGTAGAGCAAGTAGGTGGTTGGGATATGGTTATTAATCATGAGCAGGGATTAATTGGTTACTTTCTTAATGAGTTTAATGGTATAGATTGGTTTAAGCATTTTGGACCAGATGATGTTTCTGAGAAATATGGTGTTATCGCTCTTAATATAAAGGGTTTTAAGTTTAGAGGGTGTAAAGATATAGTATATATTGATAGTAAAAAGGATGGGGAGAGTATTACTGAGTTTTTAAATAAAAAGGGTATTGCTTTTAGAGAGGGTTTCCATTGTGCAGAGCCATTACATGATAGATTTTCTGTTGGTCCTACATTGAGATTTAGTTTAGGTATTTATAGTAATGAGTCTGATTTAAAGTATGCTGCTAATTCCCTAAAGGAAGCTGTATTACAAGGTCTACATTAAGCCATTCCCTTTTGTTATAGGTCAGGAATACTCATTATTAATATGATATATTCATGTATGGATGTTTCAAATGATAATAGTTTAATATCTGAGGTAGTGGAACTTAGAAATAAGTTGACTAATTCAATGGCACCCGTTGAGTTAAAAGAATCAACAATGAGGTCTGTTTCAAGACTAGAAAGAATTGCTAAATGGGGAAACTATAGCTCTGAGTTTGAAAGTGTAGATAAGTATGTAGATTGGGTAACTAGAATTCCTTGGGGAGTACTTTCTAAAGACAATTTAGATATTACTAATGCTAGACAGATTATGGATTCTACTCACTTTGGAATGGATATGGTCAAAGAGATGATACTTGACTATTTAGCAGCAATGCAATTGAAAGGTATGATGAAAGGAAGTGGAGTAATAGCTACTAAAACAGAATCCCCAACTTTACTATTTCTTGGTTTACAAGGTATTGGTAAAACATCAATTGCACAATCTATAGCTCAAGCAATGGGTAGAAAATTTGCAAGAATATCTTTAGGTGCTGTTGGAGATGTAAGAACTTTACGAGGGATACCTCGACATGAGATGGATTCTGAACCAGGTCAAATAGTAAAAGCTTTAGCAAGAACAGGTACTATGAATCCAGTAATACTTATAGATGAGATTGAGAAATCTAGTCAGAATGTAGGTATTCATAATGATATTATGGCTGCCTTACTTGAAATATTGGACCCTGAACAGAACTCTTCCTTTGTAGACCACTATATAGATCACCCTATTGATTTATCTAATGTATTTTTCATATGTACTGCAAATAACTTGGGAGGACTATCTGCTGCATTACTTGATAGGTTAGAGGTAATCCGTTTTACCAGTTATTCAGACCAAGATAAGGAGGTAATAGCTAAGTCATATATATTACCTAAAGTATTTGCAAATATGGGGATTTCATCAGATCAAATACAAATTTCTCAAGAGGTTTGGCCTATGCTTATTCGTCCTGTAGGATTTGATGCAGGTATTAGACAATTAGAAAGAAATATTTCTACACTAGCAAGAAGTGCAGCCAGAGAAATTATCAGTGGTAAACCGATTCCTATTATTGTTACACCAGAAAACCTTAAACATTACGTACTACCTGATCAAGGTCCTATAAGTTAAACTCCTTTAAATGGATTTACAAGTTGAAGAGCTTTTCTAGCTCTTTGTAATGCTGGTTCAAACCTATTTTTGTTAATTTTAGGTTTTAATGTATTTACTTTATCATTACCAATATTAATATTGTAATTAATATTAGGTGTTGCTGTTGCACTATATTGGTATACCAAATTTTTACTGTTGTTTTGGTTGTTGATCATTTTCATCTCCTATAACCCCTTGTGGGGTAATATGCGCTCTTCCTTTCTGAAGTTCTCTTCTATCTTTAGAAATCTTCCCAGGAACAGTATTTTCCTCAATTAAGTCATTCATTCCCTTTTGCATTTCAAACTTGCCTGGATTTAAATCTCTCTCTTGTTGAGCTAACCTCTTTTTTAATTCCTCTTGATAATCTTTTCTTTCCTCTTCAATAATACCGATATCTTCTTTTCTCTTTCCCACAGCTCTCTCTATTAAGCCTTTCTCTTTGGAAGATTCTGTAGATACACTCTGTTGAGTTGCAGGAGGATCAAAAATTGCAGAGAGCTCTTTAATGGTT
>JAAZAL010000059.1 GCA_012514355.1 Candidatus Dojkabacteria bacterium | reverse complement strand
TCATGATGATAGTGTATGAATACGATAAATTTATGTCAAGAACTTCTGAAACAATTCCTTAGCATTACAAGATAATGATTATTCACAAATATATCTATTTACTTGTATGCCCATTATATCTCAATACAAATCTTTAGTATAATTAAAGTATGAACTATCAACTTATAAATAAACAAAATGTTGGAAAATGGGAAGAGGCTCTTAAATATATTACGAATATATTAAAAACAAACGGTATCCCCTACTATTTATCTGCTTCAGGTTTAAACTATATATTAAGTTCTAATATATATCCTTACGATATAGATTTATTTATTTCTAAAGAGGATATATCCAAAGCATTTGCTCTTTTAAATATATATGCAACAACTAATATACGTAAATGGGAGAATACATTTCTCGAATTTCAAGGTATATACAATGATATACCTTTTGAAATATGTGAATGGGAGGAGACACCAGATAAAATGATTAACAAACCATTTAAGGATATGAAGGTAAGTGTCTTACCTCCAAAGTAATCCCTTTAGTCTCCATTTATTCTTATTCTAAGCATCCACAACCTGTATCTTGTTCATAAATCATATTAATCCTTTTATCAATATTTTCTTTTAATTTGTTAATATTTAACTCACTTGCATATACCTTAACATATATATTTCCTAATGCAGAATAATCAGAAATTGTTTTTTCCTTTAAATCATTAATTAAAATTGTATATAGTTGGGATAAATCTACACTAAGTTTTCTAGCTGGAGATACATATATATCACTTGCAGGATTATCATAGGTCTCTACTTTCACATCCTGGGTAAACTCATCATAGTACTCTATTTCTATCCTTAAGTGATTACCTAAAGTTTCATCAACAATATACTGTGTATCATAGGGGATATTTTGTAATACATAGTTATTCTTCATCTCTATTATCTCTTCCTTCTTCTCCCTAACGACATTCTTTGGTGCCTCATTAGATATTTTCATCTTACTAAACTCTAAGACGCTAAGACCTGCACCTATACCAAAGCCTACTACACATGCTACAAAGAAGATAAAGATTTTTTGCCAATCACTTCTATGATTAACAATAAAGTTGTAAAGGATATATAAAAGAGAAATAGTAAATACTATTAATGATAACAAAAATATTATTACTCCAATAAATATTACTCCATTAAACATAAGTACTATTCCAATTAAAACAGACGCAACAGATGCAAATAGAAGAAATATTATTGGTAAGGAAATAAAGGCAGTAAAACATTTAATAAAGAAAAGTGCTACCTTTCCAATAAACGAAAATAATCCGAAATCATATCTTCTTATTTCTACCTTTCTTCCCTTTTTATCTACAATTTCCTCTTTAACAACCTCTTCTTTGCTCTCCTGAGGTTTCCTATCCTCCTTTTTAGCAATCTCAAACTTATCTAGAAATCTAATCTTATAGATATATACAAAAGAAACAACAGCTACAACTATATATACTACCTCTGTTATTAATTTCCATATTGATATAAAGAGATTAGATATGTTTCCATTAATATTTTGTAGGACATTATTTCCTAAGGAAAATAGATACGAGAATGGGATATGTAACAAAAGGATGATTAAGAAAAGTATTATCATCTCAAATCCAAACCGGAATATTGATTTAAGTGTCATATTATCAAACATATTAAAAGTTCTACTTACAATATCTGTTACTTCATTTACTAAATCATTGAACGTATATTTCCTATCTTTATCAATTTCTAATTGAGCTATATCCCCATTTATAAGATCATCTAATGAACAATCAAAGATTTTACAAATAGACATCATTTTTTCAGTTTCAGGAAATGCTGCTCCAGATTCCCACTTGGATACTGCTTGTCTTGATACTCCCAGTTTATATGCTAATTCTTCTTGCGAGAGTTTCTTCTGTTTCCGAAGATACTCTAAATTTTTTCTTATACTCATATTAATATTTATTTAAATTATTGCCCCATTATATTGTCTATATACTAGTTGCAACCACCAACTTACAGTTGTTTTGTGTAAACTTGGGGTTGCTATTTATATATTTTACATTAAATTGATATCATATTGAAGAAGAAATATAATATGGTTATGACAATAGTTGATACTTACAAGAATATTTTAAATACTTTTCCTACTTCACACTTTGATTTTGAAATATGGAAACAATATGCCTCTTCAATCTCACCCTTTCTACCAGAGGAAGTAATTAAAGATACTAGTAAGTATGATTTTAATAAAGATATCCTTCCTGTAGTTAAGAATGCTCTTTCAAATAGGTCAAAATTAGAGGTATTACATACTAACTTTCTACAAGTAACGAAGAGTTTAGATAAAGAAATAGTTAATAAATTTAATATTAATTTAGATCTAGATATTATCCTTTATCTAGGACTATGTAATGGTGCTGGTTGGTTTACTAAATTAGATAACAGAAGAGTAGTACTATTAGGAATAGAGAAAATCATTGAACTGGGTTGGGAAGATATTACTACTTTAAGAGCCCTTATTTACCATGAGCTAGGACATGTATGGCATGATATACAAAGAGATGGAAGTGATATGGATAAT
>JAAZAL010000058.1 GCA_012514355.1 Candidatus Dojkabacteria bacterium | reverse complement strand
TGTAATACTACTTGATAGTAAAGAAAACAAGATACTCGCAATTAGAAATGGTAGTCCATTAATACTAGGAGTTAACAAAGATGAGGTGTTTCTAGCATCAGATCCTTTGGCATTTAATCATTGTACTCAAAATATTGTAGAAATTAATAACGGGGAGTTAATTGAAATAGATAATGGTAATTACAAAATATTTGATATTAAATCAAAGAAAGAAATAAAGAGGAAACCTAAGGAAGAGAAATTACTCAATATTGATATTGATAAAGGAGGATATGACCACTATATGTTAAAAGAGATAGTACAACAACAGCATACAATTTTAAATGCCACTTCATATTCCCAAAAAGAGTTAAAACCTTTAATAGATAGAATTAAAAATTCAAAAAATATATATACAATTGGAGCAGGGACAGCAGCGTATGCAGGAGATCAAGTATGTTACTATCTTAGAAATATTGCTCACAGAAACGCTATATCAATTAGGTCATATGAGACTGAATCATTTTTAAATGTAATTGATAAAAATGATATTGTTATAGCTTTTTCTCAAAGTGGAGAAACAGCAGATACCTTAGAAGCTATTGAGATATTAAAACAGAAGGGAGTATATATATGTAGTGTAATTAATATGCCAGGTTCAACACTATCAAGGCTTTCAGATATCTTTTTTATGTCAAATGCTGGTAGTGAAATATGTGTAGCATCTACTAAGGTATTTACCTCTCAAGTATCTTTCGGATATCTATTATCTAAATCATTAATAAATGAGTATAGCTTAGCAAAAAAAGAGCTTGTTTCTCTTTCAACGAGCTTAGAAAGTTACTTTAATGCAATCTTATTTAAAAAGGTTAAAGATATCTCCTCTAAATTAAAAAACAAAGAACATTTCTTTATCCTAGGTAAAGGTCAGAACTATCATATAGCACAGGAAGGTGCATTAAAAATTAAGGAAATATCATACAAGCATTTCGAAGGCTTTGCTGCGGGAGAATTAAAACATGGAGTAATTGCATTGATAGAGAGAGGTACTCCAGTAATCTCTATTATCTCAGAAGATATTAATAGTAAGGATTTAATCTCAGCTACATATGAAGTTAAAGCAAGGGGTGCTCTTACTATCGGAATAGGGGACAAACAATTTGAAAAAGAGAAATCTTTTGATTACTTTATTCCATGTGCAGATACAAATGAACTAAAAGGCATTGCAAATGTAATTCCTTTCCAATTAATCTCTTACTATTTAGCTAAAGCTTTAGGTAATAGTATTGATAAACCAAGGAATTTAGCGAAATCTGTTACAGTAAAGTAACTATTTAGAATTTAAAAGTCTAAATCTATATGCTTTTTTATTAAAATCTGCTCTATATACTCCCATGTAAAGAGTCTCTTCTAAATATTGTGGGGTTACACTGCTATCTAATAAATTATCTAAGTTGTCTGGAGTCTTATCACTTCTAATTAATATCCATAACTTATCTGTAATTAAACCTGTCATTATCGCTTTACTTGATATTAGAGATTTAATATCTTGAGCAGAGAAGAAATTATAATAGCTCTCTTTTTTTTCATTTGTATGTATTGGGTGTGTATGGATATTAAAAAGGTATTGG
>JAAZAL010000057.1 GCA_012514355.1 Candidatus Dojkabacteria bacterium | reverse complement strand
TTTGCTTGCAGATGAATTGCATAAGAAGAATAAAAAGCTTTCAGTTACAGTTTTTGCACAATGGGAGAATGCTAAATATACAGATCATGAAGAAACAAGAATTGTACAAGATTATTCACGCATAGGTAAGATTGCTGATGAGGTTAGAATAATGGCGTATGACTATACTTCTCCATCATCTACTACACCTGGCCCTATTGGACCAATTAATTGGATAGAAGAGGTACTCAAGTACGCTAGAATACATATTCCTAAAGAAAAGATAGTGTTAGGTATTCATCTGTATAGCTATGCTTGGGACAATTCAAAACTCTCTGCATTAACTAATACTACTGTTAGTAATATGTTTAACAAAGGAGTGAAAGGAACATACAAAGAGGGAATAGCAGAGGGATATGCTACATACAATTGTAATGGAGAGAACAAATGTGAGATGTACTACCAAACGAAAGAGGGTATTAAAGAAAGAAGAGAGTTAGCAAAGAGGTATAAAATAAAAGGAGTAATATATTGGAGATTAGGAGGAGAATTAGATTTACTAAAGTGAATTGTTTAGACATATCTTTTCATTTTGATATTCTTTAACACATATCTGTGATATTATTATCTAATATAAATTTTTAACATACTTAGCTAAAATGAAGTATAAACAATCTCCTGCCGTTTTTGTTCGTGATTTTTTACTTATGGGAATAATTGTAGGTATCTTTACTATTTTCAGATCGCTTTCTAGGTACCTAACTAACTATTTAGAGATAGGAGAAAACGGAGTTATATTAAAGATGGGACTGTTAAGTACAGTTAAACACGAGATTAAATATGACAAAATAAACTCGATAACTATATCACAAGGACCTTTAGCAAAAATGCTTAACTATGGAACTATAACTATTACCACTGGTAATGATCTTAGTGGTTTATCATTTCCTGATATAAGTAATCCTAACGAAGTTAAAAGGGTTATTGATGATAAGAGATAGTTGAGATTCTGCTACTAACTGAGAAATAGAAAATATTGTTTTAATTTCTGTTGATAATTGTAAGATGAGGCGCCCGAGACTCGAACTCGGCACCTACTGCTTAAAAGGCAGTTGCTCTACCGGATGAGCTAGCGCCCCACACCTCAAACGATCAGCATTATACTATCAAAGAAACAAACATTACAACCCTAAACAAAAGAAAAATGCTTGAATTACCTCTCCCTATCTATATTATATCATACTTTTAATCGGCTAAAAACTCTTCCCATAAACACAAATACTAAATACCATCAAGCAAACTCTTAATTGGTTCAAAACTCTTCCTATGAATATCACAAAGTCCATGCTTCTTAATAGCTTTAATATGCTGCTTAGTACCGTAACCAACATTAGAATCAAAACTGTATTTTGGATATTTCTTAGCATACTCCAACATAATCCTGTCCCTTGTTACCTTAGCTAACACAGAAGCAGCTGCAATACTGTAATGATTCTCATCTCCTTTATTAATACTCTCCATATCATAACCCTTTAACAAATATATCCCACCATCAGCAATAATGTAGTCAAGAGAATGCTTAAGCTTCTTCTCCACCTCACTCACAGCAATCATCATAGCATCATGCACAGCCCTTTTAATACCAACCTTGTCTATCTCTTTCTCACTTACAATCCCTATTCCAAAAGCCTCAGACCTG
>JAAZAL010000140.1 GCA_012514355.1 Candidatus Dojkabacteria bacterium | reverse complement strand
TCAAGAGGCGTGACATGGGCATTAAGCATGCGCCAGGCCGGGAAAAAGCGGCTGATGTGCCACGGCACTTCAAGACCGAGATTTTCGACGATGGCCGCCACCAATTTCTTAATCTGATATTCCTCGTCATTTAGTCCGGGGATAAATAGCGTCGTCAATTCGATATGAATGTCGGCTTTTTGCATTGTTTTTAAATTATTTATAATTGTTTTCAGATTGCCGCCGCAGTGCTTGGCGTAGAATTCATCATCCGGACCTTTGATGTCGATATTTGCCGCATCGAGATAGGGAAGGATTTCGCGAAGCATCTCTTCACTCATAAAACCATTGCTGACCCAGATGTTTTTAAGACCTTTTTCCCGAGCGAGTTTCATCGTTTCAAGAGCGTACTCAAAAAAGACGGTTGGCTCGCTGTAGGTATAAGAAATCGAAGGTGTCATAAACTTCAAAGCTCTCGCGACATGCTCACCGGGTGTCACTTCATCGCCCTCGACGACATATTCATTATTGGGTGTCTGCGAGATTTCGTAATTTTGACACCACGGACAATGCATGTTGCAGCCGACGGCGGCAAAGGAGTATGTTTCGGTTCTCGGCCAGAAATGATAGATTGGCTTTTTCTCTATCGGATCGATGGCGGCGGCGATGCAAAGGCCGTAATTAAGCGAATACAAAACACCGTTGATGTTTGACCTGACGCGGCAGATGCCGCGATAGCCAGGAGCGATCAGGCAGTGGTGGCCGCAGACATTGCATCGGACTTTGCCTTTAGGCAACTTGTCATAGAGAAGAGATTCTTTCATGTCACTTATTTTACTATAATTCGCATTTTTCAGCATTTTTTATAGCGCTTTCATCTCTCGGAGAGCAAAAAATTTTTGTGCTATGGTTTTCAATATGTATAATAAAGGCAAGATGGAACGAAAAGGAGGTTAATCCATTATTCACTATAGATAGCGCCTGGCCCTCTATTTAAAGAGGGTGACGAGGAACAAGGTTTTCGAAAGATTCGGCGGGTGCCTTGTCGGTCCGAGCGGCCGTTAGAAAAGGGACAAAATCACAGAGCCCTGATCATGCTTAGCCTTTCATCTTAAAATACATCGAACATTTTCGATATATAGATAGTGGATTTAATTTAAACATGAAGTACTGAAGTGCGATTTTGCATGGATGCTTGCTTTTATAATTATGAGCAATTATCCCAATCTTTTTATATTGTAAAAAATGGGAGTATTAACAATGGAAAAACAAGTTGTCATCGAAGAATTCGCCAAAAAGCAATTCAACGAGAAAGTAATGCGCAGCTCGCTGCCGTTATCAGTCTTTAAAAA
The DNA here is from genome assembly GCA_012514355.1 of Candidatus Dojkabacteria bacterium. Classification (GTDB taxonomy): domain Bacteria; phylum Patescibacteriota; class Dojkabacteria; order SC72; family SC72; genus UBA2259. Next base: position 902 of record JAAZAL010000140.1, on the reverse strand, counting down.
GTATCAACAGGCCCTTTGCCACGAGACCGAAATCGACCGGGAAACAGCAGACGCCATCGCCCACGCCATGAAGATCTGGGCCATCGATTTAGGCGCCACCCACTTCTGTCACTGGTTTCAGCCGATGACGGGATTAACCGCCGAAAAACACGAATCGTTCATTCAGATGGATGGCGAAGGGGAGCCGATCGCCCGTCTATCGGGAAAGTCGCTTTTAAAAGGTGAGACGGATGGTTCGTCATTTCCTAACGGCGGACTCCGCACGGCTTTTGAAGCGCGCGGCTACACTTATTTGGATATTACCTCTTATGCTTTTGTCAGAGGCCATGTTCTTTTTATACCGTGCGTGTTTGTCAGCTATACCGGAGCGAAGCTCGATCAGAAGCTTCCCCTGCTCGTCGCCTTAGAAAAAATGAATGTGAACGCATCAAAGATTTTGCGGAAACTAGGGTACGATAGTTTTAAATCTGTCAAAGCCATGATCGGCCTTGAGCAAGAATATTTCTTGGTCGACAAGGCCCAGGCTTTAATGCGTCCGGATATCGTTTTTACCGGGAAAACGCTATTTGGTGAGAGCATGCCCAAAGACCAAGGCATGAATGATCACTATTTCGGCGCTTTGACCGAACGCGTCTCTTCATTTATGAAGGAAGTCAATCAGAAGTGCTGGGAAGTCGGCATTTACGCCTCGATCGAGCACAATGAAGTCGCCCCTGGACAATATGAGTTTGTCAGCATTTATAACAACGTCAACGTGGCGGTCGACCAAAACATGGTCGTGATGGACATCTTAAAAAGAATGGCCTTACGCCACGACTTAATCTGCTTATTAAATGAAAAGCCGTTTGACGGCGTCAACGGGTCGGGCAAGCACAACAATTTCTCGTTGATGACCGACACCG
>JAAZAL010000056.1 GCA_012514355.1 Candidatus Dojkabacteria bacterium | reverse complement strand
TGTTCTCCTGTTTATACCTTTTATAGTACGGATCAAACGGCTACAAGGAAGTGTGAATCTAAGGTAAATGTTGATAGGATTATTAATAATAACTAATACAGTTGTTGAAGAGCTCTTAAAAACATTTTTTTAATTCTTTGTAAGAACTTTGTAAGTATTTATTTCTTTCTTCCATTGGTAAAAGGTTTATAATATATTAAATTGTAGCATAAAAAGAGGTTTAAAAAGATAGTGGACGGGTCTTGTTGGAACATGTTGAAAATGGCGGGGTGGACGGGACTCGAACCCGCAACCTTTGCAGTGACAGTGCAAAGCTCTAACCAGTTGAGCTACCACCCCAAATAATTAAAAAAGTATATCAAACATATACTAAAATATCAATTATGAATGTTTCTCTATTGCTTGTATAAATGCATCTTTAGATTGTAGACCTATCATACTCTCTACTATCTCTCCCTCTTTAAAAAGTAATACAGTAGGAATACTCATAATCCCATATTTCTGAGGAAATTCCATATTCTCATCTACATTCATTTTACATACCTTTACACTATCCTTCATCTCTTCTGCTATCTCCTCAATTACGGGTCCTAACATCCTACAAGGTCCACACCATGGTGCCCAGAAGTCTACTAGTACTAACCCTTTGAAGTCTAAAACTTCTGTTTGAAAATCTTTGTCTGTTACATGTACTTCCATAATATATAAATACTCAAGTTATCTCTAAATATGAAATATATTCATATTCAGGGTATAATTGTATCATGAAAAGAGTGAAATTGACTAACAATAACGAGGGAGAGGTTATAAAAGATTGTATTAAAGTACTAAATGATGGAGGGCTTCTAGTATATCCTACAGAAACATGCTACGGAGTAGCAGCTGATGCAACAAACAGTAAAGCATTAACTAAACTTCTCGCATACAAAACATTTAGAGGCTCTAAACCAATATCAATAGCAGTTAGTGATATTGATATGGCTAAAAGATATGTTTTACTCAATGAAATGGCATTAAATATTTACAAAAACTATTTACCAGGACCAATTACAGTAGTTTCTAAAAGCAAGGGTATCCTTGAGCCTCCAGTAGTGTCTAAGCAGGGTAGTACAGGGGTAAGAATACCTGACTACAAATTTGTTGTTAAACTCATCAAAGAATTTGCTAGACCAATTACAGCTACATCTGCAAATGTATCATACAGACCCCATCCTTACAGTATAGATCAATTAATAAAGGATTTACCTAAAAAAAGTGAATCCTTAATATCAATGTATATAGATGATGGAGTGTTACCTAAGAACTCCCCATCTACGATACTTGATACAACATTAAATACTTTAACCATTTTAAGGGAGGGAAAGATAAGATTTGAAGATGCTCTATTAAAAAGTACTTTGCTTGAAGAAAGAGTTACAAAAACTCCAGAAGAAACATCTGATTTTGGTAAATGGTTTACAAAAGAGTATCTTAAATACTTAGAAGGGAGTGTAGTAGTAGCATTAAGTGGAGAGTTAGGTGCAGGTAAAACACAGTTTACAAAGGGTATTGGTAAAGAGTTAGGAAGTAAGGATATTATCAACTCTCCTACATATACCATTATCAATGAATACAAATATGATGGTAATACACTTGCTCATATGGATACATGGAGATTAAATGATGAGCAAGAGTTTAATAGGTCGGGGTTGGTGGAGCATTTAGATGAAGGTAGGATTGTAGTAATAGAGTGGGCCGATAAGTTTTATCAAGAAATCGAAGATATCTGTTCTAAAAAAAATATCCCTATGTACAAAATATCTTTTGAATATATATCTTTAGAACAAAGAAAGATTACAATATATGGTACTAACTAAAGAAATATTAAAACAGAAACCATTAATACTAGGAATAGATACTAGTTGTGATGACACATCTGTTGCCTTACTTAGAGGTAGAGAGGTTATAACTAGTGAGCTATCTTCTCAAACAGAGTTACATACAGAGTTTGGAGGAGTAGTTCCTGATTTAGCAAAGAGATTACATGAACAAAATATTGATGAGGTTTACAATAGGGCATTAAATAATAACCCGGGAATGATTAACAATGTTGATTACATTGCAGTAACTACTGGTCCAGGTTTGGCAATTGATCTTGAGGTTGGTATTAAGTATGCAAAAGAGCTAGCACTTCGGTATAACAAACCATTTGTCCCTATTAATCATATGGAGGGTCATATGTTTTCTTCTTTACTTTTAAATTCTAAGGGTAAGGGTTTAGTTAGTGATGAGAAGTTAATAGATTCTTTTCCAGCACTAGCATTACTTATGTCTGGTAAACATACCGAGATTATATATATTAAAGAGATTGGTAAGTACAAAAAATTAGGACAAACATTAGATGATGCAGCAGGGGAGGCATTTGATAAGGTGGGAAGAATATTAAACTTTGGTTATCCAGGAGGACCTGTTGTTTCAGAGTTTGCAAAAAGGGGTAAATCAGGAAATATTGTATTTACTACTCCAATGAAAAATTCTAAAGATTTGAATTTTAGTTACTCGGGTATTAAAACAGCAGCTTTGTATAAATCTAAAGAGTTAAGAGAGAAGGGTATACCTGAAAGGGAGTGGATATATGATTTTTGTAGAGGTTTTGTAGATGCAATTATAGATTCTGTAATTATTAAACTTAAACTTGCTATTGAGAAAAATCCTGAAGTAAAATCTATATTTGTAGGAGGAGGGGTATTTAATAGTGAGGAGATACTTAGAAGTGTAGGTAGGTTAGGAAAGGAGTATAGTTTAAACTTTTACTATCCAGAGATAGAATACAGGAGTGATAATGCAGCTATGATAGGGATAGCAGGGTATGTAAACATATTACAAGATAAATATCTGTCGAAAAAAGAAGACATAGAAAGTGTAGATAGAGATCCTAGATTATCATTGTAAAGAAATTAAAGATTTAATTTCTCCTCAATCTCCAATAATCTATTGTATTTAGCTAATCTCTCTCCTCTTGTAGGACCACCAAATTTAGATTGTTGAGCAGGGGTACCTACTACAAGGTCTGCAATAAAGGAGTCATTTGTTTCTCCACTCCTATGAGATATTACTGCATTCATACCTCTGTCTACTGTTAATCTAATTGCATCTAGGGTTTCAGTTACTGTCCCTATCTGATTTAGTTTAATCAATACGGCATTCATAGATTTTAAGTTTATCCCTTTGAGTATTAATTTTGTATTGGTAGTAAGTAAATCATCTCCTACAACCTGATATTTATCTCCTAAATTCTCTGTAAATACGGCCCAATCATCCCAAGAATCTTCATGCATAGGATCTTCTATAGAAAACATTGGGTATTGTGAATACCACTCCTGTTGTAGTGCTAACCAATCTTGACCATCTAGAGATTTGTTTTCTCTATGAAGTTCATATTTTTTACTGTCATGATTAAAAAATTCTGAGGCAGCTACATCTAGTGCTAACTTGAATTTGTCTTTGTATCCAGCTTTAAATATGCCTTCTACTATTATATCTAAGGCTTCTTTATTTGATTTTAACTCTCTAGGAGCAAAGGCTCCTTCATATCCAACTCCTACTGAGTAGTTTTTACTGTCTAGTATGTCATGTATTGAGTGAAATATTTCACTTGTAGCTCTAAGTGTTTCTTTAAAATTTGAAAATGCTTTATCATTTGGTACTACCATATACTCTTGAATATCAGTAGACCAATTACCATGTTTCCCTCCTTCTAGAAGCAGTATCTGGGGTAGGGGTAACTTAAATTTATCTTTAGAGTATGCTTCATCCCAATATATCATTCCAATATATTCAAAAAGTTCTAATCCTATTCTTTGTGATACTGCTCTACAAAAAGCCATTGAGCATGAGAGTATTGCGTTTCCTCCTAGTTTAGATTTACTCTCTGTTCCATCAAGGGATATTAGAAGTTCGTCAAACTGTTTCTGACTTTCAAACTCTTTATCTATTACTGCATCTCTTATTATTGTATTTACATTTTCAACAGCTTTAAGGACACCTTTCCCATTGTATCTTGCACTATCTCCATCTCTTAGTTCTAAGACCTCTCTACTTCCTGTGGATGCTCCTGAGGGGACTTCTCCTTTTGCAATATCTCCACTTAACAGTTCTATTCCTGTTGATATGGTAGGAACGCCCCTAGAATCAAGTATTTCATATGCATGAATATTTTTTATTTTCATATTTATATATTAGTAAATTACTTTTTTAATTTTGTCATAAAGGAGAGTGCAGAGCAAGTAGAAATTTTGGAGAATATTGACTCATAGTAAGTAGGAGTGTATAATCCGAATAGTGCTAGGGAATCGGGAAAACAGCCCGTATTGATGCATAAAATATTTAATATTTTCGTATCTTATAACCTTAGCTTTAGAGCACTGCCTTTGCTCTTTAAAAAGTGAATAGGGGTATTTTTATTGGTGAGTTTTTTCCTTTCTGTTTAGTTTCCGGCATTTAGAATCTCTTACTGGGATTTTAGAGGTCGGAAATTAAACTATATATATGAAAGGAGATGTTATGGAAAAGATTTATAATCTTTTGGCCATAACATGGCCAATCATATTGCAGGTATTTAAGTTAATGAGATTAGAAGAGAAATTCATTTCTTTGATAATCTTCCTTTTCTTTTATGTCGCTGTTCTGAAAGTATTTATTACTATATTCCCAAGAGAGGATAAGGAAAGATTTCTGGATAATATAATCTTTCCACTAATTAGAATCTATTTGATGATTCTTCCTTTAGTATTGGTTTACCAATATCTCAAGGGATCTCATCCGATTCTAGTGCAATTAGTTGAATTTATAGCGAATTTCTTTACTATAGATGAACTAATAGAGGCTATTTGTCTGTCTATAGTTATGACAGCAATATTCTATGCATTAGCTCGGTTTTTTTGGCACTCCATTAGTATGTTTCTCCAATATATGTTGGGAGATATACCAGTTATAGGTCCCTTTCTTTTGAGGGTTATAATTGGGATGGAAGTGTTAGCTATTTTAGCGACCTATTTAACGCTACCGGTATTTGCAATGTCATTTTTTAAGGGCATTGATCCATATCCGTTGTCGTTAAGGGAGCCAATTGTAATGCCTCCTGGCGTAGATGAAGAAGTATGGGAAGTTATTGAAAAAGCAGTTAACAAGTCATTAGAGAATGGCGTTAATTGTAGTCCATACCTTCTCTATTCTTTAAAAATCTACGAAACAGGAGAAAATTACTGTGATGAGGCATGGGAATATGTTGCTCGACCTAACGCTTGTGCATCCAATGCAGGAGCTTTGGGTATGTGGCAATTCCTACCAGAAACCTTTAGCAGAAATGCCAATAGGCATAATGTTCAAGGGTCACTTTGGAATCCTGAAGTAGCTGCAGAAGTTGCATGTTACTTTATGGCGGATGAAGTAAATATTTCCTTAAATCAAACAAAGGAAGAGTTTGTGGAAGAGTTTGCATCAACTGGTCTAATATGGAACGCAGATCCTTATGGAGCTGGGGTTGTATATGATAGGGCAGTTGAATTGCGTAACTCTGCATTTGAAAGTCCTCCGAATCCAGTTTATCCTTCGGGATATGTTTGGCCCGGCCCGGAAAATACATATGTATGGTATCCATGGGGGGATGTAATGTGGTACGGGCAGTATCATAACGGGATTGACATCGGAACTTTCGATGGTCAAGTGTTTGATGTTAAAGCGATTAGTTCAGGTATGGCTAGGTATTACTATCAAGATGAGTGCAACCGTGGAGTAATCCATTTTATTGCATCATCTCATGAGCAGTTTTACTATGTCCATATGAGTGAAGACCCTTCAAAGATATATATCAAGACCGATGGGTCATGGGTAGCCGTTGATAAGGGTCAGACCTTGGGTCAAATACATGAAGGGAACACCTCATGTTCAATTGGTAGTCATTTACATCTAATGTATACGGATGGTCGTTACATTGGAGAGGAGATGTTTGAAAGATAAAGGAGAGGAAAATGGAACCTAAGAAAGAAAGTGGAGCATTACTCCTTGTTGTAATCGTTTTGGTTTTTGGAATGATGTCAACAGGAGAATCTGAAGGACTTAATCCAAGTCCTCAGAGCACACCAACTCCAACACCTTATTTTATTCCTTCGGGGGTAATAGAGGATGTCTGGAATGATATTATGATAGGGGTTCAGGCAGCAAGAGGGAATGGAGTCGAGTGTGACCCTGTTTTACTCTATGCTATAAAGGTTGTAGAAACAGGAGAAAATTACTGTGATGAGGCATGGGAAGAGGTCGAAAGGCCAAATGCTTGTGCGTCACAAGAAGATGTCCTGGGCATGTACCAATTTCTGAATGAAACATTTCAGAGGAATGCAGAAAGGTATAATGTGCAGGGAAGTGTCTGGGACCCAAAAATATCGTCAGAGGTAGCTTGCTACTTCATTCATGATGAAGCTCATATCTCGCTAACTCAAACACAGGAAGAGTTTCTGGAAGAATTTGCCCACAAAGGCTATATCTGGAATAAGTATGAGCAAGAAGCTCTTCAGATTTATGAGATTGGGATTTATTTAACCAATCAACTTAAAGAATAAAGAAAGGAGGAGGCGGTTAGGCTTAATTGTGTAATACTTGTAATACAAGGGGAAAATAAAGAACATGAAGAATCGTTAGGTTTAAGAAAGGAGAATTAAAATGACAGCATTAGAGGAGTTTATTGTCTTAGCCTTAGCGGCATTCGTCGCATGGCAACTTCCCTCATGGACTGAGAAAATTGTTCCATTAAGTATCGGAACAAATAAGATTTCAGGGGGAGTAAAAATTGGGATACAGCTGTTATTAGCGTATTTTGCAGCTCGTGTAGGGTGGGTAAAGCTAAATGCTACTATTGATACAGCCTTTACATATCTGCAACAGATATTTGCCAAGGAAGAAATAGGGCGTGTCGTAGAAGTTGATAGTAAATGGATTGCATTGATTGCATTCATAGCAATCTTTTGGCTTCTCTCCATACTTTTCAAAAATCTTCCAACACCTCAAAATATTTGGGGGGCTCTTGGTGCCTTGCTAATACTGGGTATCGTTTTATTTTGGCCCTCGGCCATGTGGAAAATTGTTGATTCATATGTTGAGTATAACCTGAAGGGGGCATCGGGTCTGGTAACTACTGAAACTTGGAGACAAATAATGGAGGGATTTGACTTCAAGTAATTTTTTTTCATCACCGATGAATAAATTAGAAACATATGCAATTGCATACAATCTATTTACTCCTATTCACCGGTGACTAAAGTATTTAAAAAATTAAATATTTTAGTCACTGGAAAGCATATTTTATTTAATTATATATATAAATGAATTTTGAAAACGATAACGAATTAAAAAAAGATACTCTTTTTGAAAGAAATGGAACAGAACACCTTGGGTGTAATTATGATGTTGTGAATGAGGAATTAGAAAAATTACAAACAATCTGGTTAGAAAGTTATAAGGGCGAGTATAGAGAAGATGACAAGGTGTATACGACTCCCTTTGAGATGTTAGATGAGGAATTAAAGAAAAATGAGGACTTTAAATATGCTGCGAATGTATTTGAGAGTTCATTATTAAGGAGTTCAGCAGGATATATGTATGCTAAGGATTTGATGAAGAGAGACCCTCAAAGATATGATAGGGTTTTAGAAAAAAATGCTGGAGATGAATATTGGGCAGAAAATCTAGGTTATTCTTTGTTATCCTCCTATGCAATGAACGAAGAAAAAGTTGGGGAAAATTACATCACGGCAGATTTAATTGGGCATATGATTAATGAGTATATGTATTATAAATATTTTGATAATGGCAAAAACGAATATATTACA
>JAAZAL010000005.1 GCA_012514355.1 Candidatus Dojkabacteria bacterium | reverse complement strand
CTAAGCAGAAACAGATACTGGGGCACACCTTTACCTGTTTGGGTTTGTGATCAATGTGGTAAGAAAGATGTCTTAGGTTCTTTTGAGGAGGTTAAGCAAAAGAGTGTGGTGGAGTTAAAGGATCCACATAAGCCATTTGTTGATGAAATAGTGTACAAATGTGAATGTGGTGGAGATATGAAAAGAGTAAACGATGTCATAGATGTCTGGTATGATTCTGGTTCTATGCCATTTGCAAGATTCCACTATCCTTTTGAAAACAAAGAACTATTTGAAAATAAATACCCAGGTGAATTTATAGCTGAGGGAGTAGACCAAACAAGAGGTTGGTTTTATACTTTACATGTATTAGGGGTTGGACTTTTTGGTAAAAAGGCTTTTAAGAATGTAATTGTTAATGGTATGGCACTTGCTCCTGATGGAACGAAGATGTCAAAGAGTAAGAGAAACTATCCTGAAGTTTACTCAGTAATTGATTCTATGGGTGCAGATGCCCTTAGACTTTACTTTTTAAGCTCTCCAATTGTTCATGGAGAGGAAGTAATATTTAGTGAGAAATTTGTCAAAGAGATAACCTCTACTGTTTTAATTCCGTATTACAACTGTATTAAATATTTACTTAGTTACAAAGAAAACCTCAGTACCTTTGAAAGCAAGAATCTAAAGCCTAAACACATAATGGATAGGTGGATACTTTCAAAATTAAATCAAACTATTAGAGATGTAACAGTAAATATTGATCAGTATAAACTACAAAATGGAGTTAAATATATATTTGATTTAATAGATGTTCTCTCAAAATGGTATATTCGAAGATCTAGAGACAGGTTTGTCAATGGTGATTTAGAAGCACTTAATACACTACAATTTGTTTTAATTGAAATATCAAAACTACTTGCTCCTTTTGCCCCCTTTATCTCTGAGTCAGCGTATTTAACTCTTAATACAAGTGGTAAAGAGTCAGTACATCTGGAAGAGTATCCTATTTTAAATGAAGAACTGTTAGATGAGAAATTAAATATTGATATGGAGATTGTAAGAAATATCTGTTCAATTGGTTTAAATATTAGAGACGAAAACAGATTAAAGGTTAGACAAACACTATCAAAAGCATATGTCCCTATCTCTGACTTGGAGATGTTAGATATTATTAAAGGGGAACTTAATGTAAAAGAGGTAGTTTTTAGTAAAGATGAGGTTCAAGGAGAACATATTGTAAGTTCTAAAACTGGTGAAGAATTTGTAAGTATTGATACCTTAATTACACAGCAGTTAAAAGAGGAAGGTTTGTTAAATGAGATATTAAGAGGTTTACAAGTAGCTAGAAAAGAAAGCGGATGTAAGGTTGGTGAGTATATTTCTCTGCAATATCAAAGTGATAAAGAAGAAATACCCTCAATTATTGAAAAATTCAAAGAGGAAATTAAAAAAGCAATCTATATAAAAGAGTTAGAAGATGTTAAAAATATTGATGAAGGCTTTGAGGTTAAGATTGGGGAAGAGAAGTTAACGGTTAAAATACTTCGTCTCTAAAAACTCAGCTTCTATTCCAGTAATCTTTTCAAAGGCTTTTCCAGCGCTCTCTAATTTTGTATTAGAGGAAACTGCTAATTCTCCAACAATATCACCCATTGCTCTCGCTAATTCATTTTCTATAGATACAGGAATTAATCGTCCATCTTTTTCTCTTTCTCTTTTAACATAGTTACAGTATTGGATAGTTTCTATAGCAGACTCTATACTTGCTTGGCTTTCAGTTTTCTTAAATATCTCCATTAATTTATTAAAATCTGTTGTCTTTGGATCTTTGTAAGGAGTCTTTTTTAACACCTTTATCTTCTCTTTAATCTCTTTCGGAGAAAACACGGCTCTAATATTTAAGTTGTCTACATTATCTAATGGAGTAGAAATTGTAATAGAGGCATTAATGAACTCAAATTCGTAATACATTTTTTTAGTACCATTAAATTCAATCTCTTTTTGAGCTTTAATCCAACCTGCTCCGTGAGAAGGGTAGAAAACTTTTGTACCGACTTTGAAATTCATATTTGTAAGTATTTGAGAATTAAACTATTTGATTATATCATTTTTTAATATACAATTATACCTATGAATATTACTGTAATTGGAGGAGGAACTGGTTCTTCAACTGTTTTAGAAGGTTTAAAAACTAAACGAGACCTATCTTTAAGGGTTGTTGTAGGTATGATGGATGATGGAGGAAGTAATGCAGTAGTAAGAGATGAGTTTGGTTTGCTACCACTTAGTGATTTAAGAAAATCCATTTTAGCTCTATCTACAGAAAATGAAGATCAGATATTAAGAAATCTTTTTACCTATAGATTCTCTCAAGGGAATGGGCTTAAGGGTCATACTTTAGGAAACTTACTAATGATTGCTATGACTGAAATCTCTGGAAATGAAGTTGATGCAATTGAGATGTTTAAATATCTTTTTTCAGTATCTGGTGACATATATCCTGTTACTTTAGATAAAGTAAGGTTAGTTGCAGAGTATACTAATGGAGAGAAATTAGTAGGAGAGCATTTTATTGATGAACCAGAAATAGATAGAAAGATTAGTAAATTCTACTTTGATGGTAGGGCTAAAGCATATAAAGGGGCTGTAGATGCGATTCTATCTTCGGACTACATTATAATTGGTCCAGGTGATTTATACACAACAACGCTACCCAATCTTCTTGTTGATGGTATCTCTCAAGCTTTACAAAATAGTAAAGGGAAATTAATATTCATTTCTAATTTGATGTCTAAGATTGGTCAAACCCGAGGATTAACACTTGAAGATATGCTCAAGATATTAGAGGATTCTATTGGTAGGAAATTTGATTATGTATTAATTAACAATGGTAAAATACCTCAAAAAGCATATCAAAGATATATTGAGAAAGGCGAGCATCTCTTTAAAGATGATATTAAAGGAAAGGATAGAGTCGTTGTAAGAGCAGATTTAGTTGCTAACTCGCTTCTTAAAAAGGAGAAAGGGGATACACTAGATAGAAGTTTAGTAAGGCATGATCCAGAGAAATTAGGAACGCAACTTTACAAGATTTTTAGAAAAGGTTGGAGATCAAAACTATTTT
>JAAZAL010000055.1 GCA_012514355.1 Candidatus Dojkabacteria bacterium | reverse complement strand
CTCTCCTCTCTATCCTTAGGAATAGAGGTGTTCAATGTTGCATTCATTGCCAAGACATCCGTCTCAGCAACAGATATATAGTCTAGATCCTCTTCATTTGCATTAATAATAGTAGGAGTCCTATAGATATATGAGATGCTTAATATTACAGCTAAAATCATAAAAGCAATCTGAACAACATACTTAAGAAAAGAACCCCTTCCCCAGAACATTTTCTTTACTATCTGATTTTTTACAGTATCAAAGGACTTAAAAAATATCTCGAATATAACGGATATTAAAATCCAAATAACTCTTAGTCTAGAAAAGACATACTCACCTAAATCAACTATGAAAGCAAAAAAACCTTTATTAGAGTTGTATCTCCTTGTTAGAAACCTAAACCATCTTCTTATTCTGCTTAAATCTCTCTCATCTGAGATATCACTATCAAGAAGTATATACTCCTCATTATCTTCACTAACTAATGAAAGATCTCTGAAACTCAAACCTGATATTTTTTGTTTATGATTACTTCTCTCCATTGTATACAAGGAATATTAATCTATTTTCTATTATATCAGATTACGCTTCGTGTAAAGTTGCCAAAAATTCCTCGTTAGATTTTGTCTTTTTTAGTTGACTTATCAATACCTCTGTAGGATTCTCATTTTGACCTAATATCTCAATCATTCTTCTAATTCTCCAAGACTGATTTAACACCTCTTTACTTAATAGTAGCTCTTCATTTCTAGTACCAGAACTTGTTACATCTATAGAGGGGTATATCCTTCTATTAGCCAATGACCTGTCTAAGTGAAGTTCCATGTTACCTGTACCCTTAAACTCTTCATATACCAAATCATCCATTCTACTTCCAGTATCAACTAAAGCTGTTGCAATGATGGTTAGACTACCACCCTCTTCAAAATTTCTAGCAGCACCAAAAAACCTCTTTGGAGGATATAGTGCTACAGGATCAAAACCACCAGAAAGAGTTTTACCTGAGGTAGGCATAGTAATATTGTATGCACGCGCAAGCCTTGTAATACTATCCATTAACATAATGACGTCTTCTCCAAACTCAACCATACACATTGCTTTTTGAAGTGCCATCTCCGCTATTCTACAGTTTTGCTCTGGTAGTTCATCAAAGTTAGAAGCGTATACCTCACCTTTAACAAATCTCTTCATATCTGTTACCTCTTCGGGTCTCTCACCAACCAATACTACTATTAATTTCGCTTTAGGATTGTTAGCAGCTATACCATTTGCAATATCTTTAAGTAACCAAGTCTTACCAGCCTTAGGAGGAGAAACAACCATAGATCTTTGACCAAATCCAATTGGAGAGAGTAAATCAATTATTCTGGTAGAAAGTACATCTGGTGTAGTTTCTAATTTAATCTGTTTGTTTGGAAATATTGGAGTCATTTTCATAAATTGAGGCCTATTTGCCGCCTCTAGGGCAGGCTTGCCATATACAGTGTCTACTCTTAACAAACTGAGGTATTTCTCTTTCTCTTTTGGAAGTCTCGCAGGACCAGATACAACATCACCAGTTCTAAGGCTAAATTTCTTAATCTGAGAGCCAGATATGTATACATCATTATCTCCTGGAAGTAATCCATCTGTCCTAAGTACACCATGGGAGCCATCTTTTTGAACCTCTAATATACCATCAACAAAGACAAATCCTTCATCTGCAGTAGATTTCTTTAATATCTCAATTATAAGCTCTCTTTTTTGGAGCTCCATAAAGTCTTCAAGACCAATCTTTTTTGCCTCTGCACGAAGCATCGCAAGAGTCATATCTTCATACTCTTTAATACTCTTTGTTTTGTTTACCATATATATAAAACAGGGAAATTAATATTTCGGGCAATAAACCCAATAACTTCTTTAGTATATTTAATCATTTAAAAGAAGTCAACAGGAAAAAAGAAAGAGGGATCGGTACTGCCCCAACCGACCCCAGTTTTATCCATTAAATATATTAAAGGATAACACTGACGAGCAACTAGTGCTTCCCTCACTATAACACAAAAGCAATATCTTAACCTTTTCCTATTGCCCAGATGTGTTTGTGGCACCCCAGACAAAGGGAGAAAGTTAAGATATACACATAGTATGTTAAATGAACTACATATTATAACCCCAATATATTATATATGTCAACCCCATAACATTTATTCACATTTCATACAACACCGCGCTACCCTATATCTCCGGACTTTTCTCGCCTACCCCCACCCTAGTTGTTACGAAACACCATAGGTCTTAGGTATGTTACGCAAATTGTGGGAAACCGCTGTTCGTGTGTCTAGATATCTTTGATGTTCTTTACTACCGAAATTTTTAGTTCTTTCTTTCCTCTTACTGATGTATTACCTATATACGCTCCCTTGTAACCAACCCTTTGTGCCTCACTTAATACCGAGTCCAATCCCCATGTACCCCTAATCTCTCCTGTTAATCCTACCTCTCCAAAATATATATACTCCTTATCTAATACCTCATCTTTAACTGCCGACTTTATTGCACTACATACAGCCAAATCAACAGCTGGATCAGTAACTGTTACTCCTCCCACTACATTTACAAACACATCCTTATCTCCTAAATATACTCCCCCTCTTCTTGAAAGTACTGCACACAACATATCTAATCTAGGCTTTTTAATACCATTTGCAACTCTTCTTAAAGGTCCAACCTCTGCACCTCTTTCAACAACTAAGGCCTGTACCTCTACAAACACTACCCTTGATCCCTGCACTATAGCACCAATAGCACTACCAGAGACTGCACTCTTAGAATCCAAAAATACTAAAGAGGGATTACCTACTTCGTTTAAACCTACAGATGTCATCTCAAATACGCCGATTTCATTCGTGGAACCAAACCTGTTTTTCATACTTCTAATTACCCTGTACTGATTAAATTCTCCCCCCTCTATGTACAAAACACAGTCTACAATATGCTCCAATATCTTTGGACCAGCGATATCTCCGACCTTGTTCATCTGCCCTACCAATATACAAGGAGTACCTGTTAATTTTGATAATCTAGTTAATACAGCTCCTGAAGCTCTTACCTGACTAATACTTCCAGGATACCCTTTTGAGGTAAGGGAAGAAACACTTTGAATTGAATCAACAATTACCAACCCAAATTTCTCCTCTGATACCAGGTTAAAAATATTTTCAACTAGAATATCATTTGTTACAAAAACATTTTTTGATTCACCCTTTTTTGAAGATAATCTATCCAACCTTGAGAGTAACTGAGAGGGAGACTCTTCTCCACAAACATACAAAATCCTCTCTTTTTGAGCTAGCTTTAAAGCAATTTGCAAAAGAAGTGTCGATTTCCCTACACCTGGTTCACCACTCATCAAAACAATCTCCCCCTCTATTAATCCTCCACCCAGCACCCTATCAAACTCTTCAAAGCCACTACTTATTCTATTCTTTGACCCCTTTTTACTATCGGAACTTTCTCTATACTCTGTAATAGACCTATAGGGGGATTTTTCATTACTAACCTTTGTGTTCCCTGTAGATACTACATTCTCACTTAATTCCTCCAGAGTACCCCACTCCCCACATGAGTTACATTTACCAGACCATTTTAAGAATTCACTCCCACAGGAGTTGCATACATATTTCATATATATCTATCATTATTTTAATATATTAACCCTACCATCTTTAATATCTAACTTAATCTCACTAACTTCTTCATTTTTAAGAATATAGTTGGCAACAGTACTCTCTACTAAATCTTGCAATACCCTTCTAAGAGGTCTTGCTCCATACTCCTCACTAAAACCCTCCTTAACAATATATGAAAGCAATGCCTTACTTAATATAATAGTTTTATCTTGAGTCTTTAACCTCTCATTAAGTTCTATTACTAGTAACTCTACTATCTTTTTGGCATCCCTACTATTTAAAGCTCTAAATATTACAATATCATCTAACCTATTAAGTAGCTCTGGACGCAGAGTTCTTCGAAGCTCTGACATTAGCTCTGTCTTCATAGTGCTGTAAGCTTGCTCTGATTTACTCTTCCCTGCATCTTTTGATGAAGAAAACCCTAGTACCTTATCCTTACTTATCTCTTCTGCTCCTATATTTGAAGTAAGTATCACTATGGTATTTTTAAAATTTACTCTTCTTCCCCTACCATCTGTTAAATGACCATACTCCAATATTTGTAAAAGTATATTTAACACATCAGGATGAGCCTTTTCTATTTCATCAAAAAGTATTACACAGTGAGGATTCCTTCTAACCTTTTCAGTTAACCAACCCCCCTCTTGAAAGCCTACATATCCTGGAGGAGAACCTATTAACTTAGAAACACTATGCATCTCCATCATCTCACTCATATCGATCTGTACTAACCTATCTTCGTGCCCAAAAAGCTCAGAAGCTAGTACTTTTGCTAACTGCGTTTTACCAACACCTGTAGGACCTAAAAACAGAAATGATGCCCAAGGCCTACTCACATCAGAGATCCCTATTCTAGCTCTTTTTATTGCAGAAACAACACTATTTACAGCCTCTTTCTGGCCAATTACTAATCTGTTAATCCTAGAATCTAACCTAAGCAGTGCCGTCTTTTCCTTGCTACCTAAAGTATTTAAGGGGATACCTGTCCAATTTGAAACAACCCTTCTAATATCTTCAACATTGACCTCACTATCCTTCTCTTTCTTACTCTTTTCCTGTAATTTCTCTAACTTATCTATTTTCTTTAGTAATGTATCTTCACTCTTTTGATATTTCTCTGCTCTCTCCATTCTACCCTGTAAAATGAATTCCTTTTTAGCATTTTGAATACTTCTTAATTTAGAAGTAAGAGAGGAAATACTCTCATACCCACTCTCAACACTTAATCTTTTAGTAGCACTGGCCTCGTCTAAAAGATCTATAGCTTTATCAGGTAAATATCTATCACTAATATATCTATCTGAGAGAGTAACAGCTAATTTAATAGCCTCATCATTAATATTAATATTATGATGTGCTTCAAAAATTGGCCTAAGATTTCTAAGTATTTGAATACTCTCTTCTAGGGTTGGCTCTTTCAGAAAGATTGGTTGAAACCTTCTTGCAAGTGCATTATCATTTTCAAAATATGCTGAATATTCATCTGTAGTAGTTGCTCCAATACACCTAAAACCCTCTTTTAAAAGTGCAGGCTTAAGAATTGCAGCAATCTCCGAGGAACCACCAGGGACACCTGAAGTTAGGATATTATGGATTTCATCGATAAAGAGGATGGTGTTGTTTGATTCAATAACCTCATTAACAATCTCTAAGACCTTCTCTTCAACATCCCCCCTCATTCTACTCCCTGCCATAATACTTGCTACATCTAAAGAAACAATTCTCATATCTCTTAGAGATGGAGGAACTCTATCATCAGCAATCTTTTGTGCTAACCCTTCGATTAATACTGTCTTACCTACACCTGCATCTCCAACTACTATTGGATTGTTCTTTTTCCTTCTACTCAAAATCTTTATTATATCTCCCAACTCCTCCTCTCTTCCTACAAGAGGATCTAACTTCCCTGTCTTTGCAGTTTCAACTAAATCTCTACCAATTACATCTAGAATTTTGCCTTGGGACGGGACACTGTTTGACATCTCTGGTTTAGCTAACACCCCAAGAGGATATGTTGCATGTTCAAAAAGATATTTATGAAATCTTCTTTGGGTCAAACCCATATTAACAATATCTTTAATATACAAATCTTTTGACTCTAATATGCTTAACATTAAATGCTCAGTACCAACATAAACATGGGAAAGCCGCAAAGACCAGTCATACGCTCTTCGCAGTACCTCCTTTGAACTAGGAGAGAATTTTAAATCCCTACTGGTATTAATATCTGCAGTTATATCAACCCCAATATTATCCAGCACCTTTCCGACTATCTCCTTAATTTCTAAACCCATACTAGCAACAATCTTTGTTGCAAGGGCATTTTCATTTAACAGAATACCTACCAAGAGATGCTCTGGTTGTACAAATTCACTCTTTAAATGTTCAGATATCAATGAAGATGTTCGCAGTGATATCCTTGCATTTTTAGATATCCTTTTAAAAATATCTTTCTTTATTACTTTTTCCATACTTAATTATATCAAAAAAGAGGGCCCAAAGACCCTCTTTTAATATATTTCTATTAAACTATTTAATCTCTAAATCTATTGCCTCATCAATTGCCTCTGCTAACTCCTCCTTGTTTAACTTCTTTTGAGAAGAAACTTCTGAAGAAGCCTTTAGACTTAATCCTAGGTGTCTTTCAGTAGAAGATATGGAAAGTATCTTAACCTTAACCTCCTGTCCTACCTTAACAATATCTTCAGGATTTTTAACTAACTTATCAGAAAGCTCAGAGATATGAATTAAACCATTTAAACCCTCTCCAATTCTGATAAAAGCACCGTAAGGAACAACCTTTTGAACTACACCATCAACAACATCTCCAATCTTAAACTTAGAAATTGCTTGAGACCAAGGATCTTGCTGTAATCTTTTAACACTGTATGCTACTCTCTTTCCTCCATCAGAAAGACCAATTACAACAACTTTAACAGAATTTCCTACAGTGTAAATTGCACCAATATCCTCAACTTTATCCCAAGAAAGCTCGGAAAGATGAACTAATCCCTCCAAACCTTGAGCGTTAACAAAAATACCAAAAGGAGTAATACCACTTACTGTACCCTCTAAAACATCTCCCTCTTTTACCTTTTTTAGTGTAGCTGCTCTCTTCTCTAAATCTCTAGCTTGGGTAACCATCTTTTCGGAAAGTATTATTCTGTTCTTTTCCCTATCTAATTCAATTATTCTAGTCTTAATACCCTCACCTATTAATGAGTTTAATCTCTTCTGAACTTTAGATGAAATATCTTTACCAACCTGTCATACTCCGTTAGCATACACTCTTGTAGCATCTAATTGGGATGTAGGAATAAAGCCTCTAATACCTTTACCAATCTCAACAATTAATCCTCCGTTATTAGATTCAACAACAACAGCGTCTACTACTTCGTTATTCTTTTTAGCATTCTCCAAACTTAACCATGCACTTGCCTGTTGAGTCCTTCTAATTGAGAGAACTAACTGACCTTTATCATCTTCTGGTTTTACAACATATACTAACACCTTGTCTCCAACCTTAAGTTGAGTCCAATCAAGCGTATCAGATTTTAGTTCTCTACCTGCGATAATACCCTCTGACTTAAAGCCAACATCTACGATAACGACGCCATTATTAATATCAACAACCTCTCCTTCAACAATATCTCCTCTTGAGAGTTGTTTTATCTTATGTGCACTATCTTCTAGGAAACTATCTAACTCTGAGTACAAAGACTTGTCTTTAATCTCTGTATCAACTTTTTTTGTGTTTACCATATATATACCTTATGGCGATGTATGAATTAGCAGTATCACATACATACACTAAAATAATGTTACTGCAGTTGGGATTATATCAGAAAAATGAGTTATTGCGAAGTCCTTCTTCTCTGAGAATCTTCTCTTAATCTCTTTTCTATTACTCCCTTACTTTTATTGATAATGGAATCAAATTGAGAAACAGAAAGGAATTTATCTGGGACTTGGTCAAATTTTTTAAAATCCTGAAAACTATCTGTTCTTGGATTCTTTCTTTTAACTGTTAGTTTTAATATCTCTTCCTTGTTATCACCTAACCCAGAGACAACTTTGTGTTTCTGAATTACATAAAGTTGCATTTCTTCTTCTTTGCCTTCAATTGGAAGCATTACAGAGAAAGTATCAAGCAAGACGTGGTCGACCCTTTGAATTGCAGTTCCTAAAGTATCCTTTGCGGATGTTGTAGGTTTATACTGTACTGCTAATCCCCTATTAATACCATCACTTCTATCACTTTTTTTTCTTTTTTCTATATCATCTACAAGAGCAGGGTTAACTATTGAGGCCATAAAAGAACAATCTCTCCTTGTTCGAAGCTTTGCAGAGGTCCATAAAGTAGCCTGCTCTTTTTTTTGTTGATAAGGAAATAACATTGAGCAGTCCTCCCTATTAGCACGACCTAGATAAGGCTCATGCCTTACTTTATCGGTAACATAAATCGAAAGAGGATCGTTTAAAAGACTCTCTTTTTCAGTAGATTTAGCAAACTGAGAAAGCAAGGGATCCATTTCTAAACCGTCGAATTGGAAATTTGCTGTATTAGCTGGGTCACCTCCCTGAGTTTCACTAAACATTATTATGTAAGTACTAAATTTATTTTAAAATCGTATCTTCCATACAAAACGAAATACCTATTTATCTTATACCAGTCTTCTTGTTTATACAACTTCTCTAAATCTTTAGATATCTTATCTGGATTTGTATTTTTAGTTAAACCGTATTTAAGTGCTGTTTTCTTAACATGAGTATCTACTGCTATACCTTGATTTAATTGATAAAGGTCATTTAAAAACACATTCGCTGTTTTATACCCTACTCCTGGTAGCTTTAAGAGCTTTTCTAAAGATAAAGGGATTTCTCCAGAGTACTCTTTAGTTATAATCTCAGACATTTTCTGAATATGCCTTGCTTTAGTATGATAGTAGTTAATTGAAGAGATAAACTTCTCAATTTCCAAAGGAGATGCAAGTGACATCGTATACCCATCGGGGTATATCTCAAAGAGCCTGCCTGTTACCTTATTTACCTGCTTGTCAGTTGTTTGAGCAGAGAGCATAATACAAATTAAAAATTGGAAAGGTGTACTCCAATTTTGCAACTCCGTTTGGGCATTAGGATACATCTCCTCTAATTTAGATAGTAAAAGATAAGCTTTTTCTTTCTTTCTCATATCTTTACCCTTTTAAGAAATTTTGTTAGGAATTCTTTCCCATATTTATTCTTAATAATATCAGATATTTCGGGATACTCCCTAAAGAAATGCCCTACTTCCAATGCAATCTCTTCATTACACCAACTTACAGACTCTGTAGTGACCACAAAGGCCTGCGAAATACTTTCTGCTACTGTGTACACCTTCTTCTTGTTATTTGTCCCAATTGCATCCCTCCATTCTCTTTTTAATCTATTAGAAATATCACAGCCCAGATACAAAGATTTTTGTATATCTCCAATACCCAAATACTTTATCCTCTTAACCTTCTTCTTCTGAATACTATCTAAAAGCCCTCTATTTAAAACAAATCTCATACACTCCTCTCTAATTTCTTCTCTTTCTCTCCACCCATTCCTATCCTTTGTTGTGATATTGACCCATCCTTTTCCTACACTTTTTTCAAAAATAGTGTAAACATACTCACTGATATCTTGAACCTCTTTTCTTTCATACAGATCACTTATATCTCCTTTTCTACTCTTCTCCCAATCAATATCACAGTATTTCAAACGTATAACACAGTTGTTAATATTTAAACTTTTTAGAAAAAATGAATCTAAATTAATTGCTGTATTTACATACTCTTCACATCTTTGGAAATCGCATCCTTGAGAAAAAAGATGGTAAGAAATAGTTAAAGCATTACTGAAAGGACCCCTATCAAAGAGGTAAATATATCGTTGTTTTAAAGAAAGAATACAATTTAATATTTCCAACCTATTCAGTGCAAAAAGAGCCATCTTAATATCTAAAATCCTTTTAGTATCAATATGAGTTGAATCATCAAAACCATTTAACAGAATTTGCCTAATTAAAAATCCTAATGGGGTTGAATAATATGGGAAAGAAATAACGGAAACTGGATATCCAAGAGAGGATAAATGAAGAGAGAAATTTTTAACTGCATCTCCCTTGCCTACCTGATCACCTCCTTCGAAATCTATAGAAAATGAGTTGGAAGCCATACAAAATGAGTAGCCCATAATTTAAGTAGTAATTAAGTATATCAGATTACAGAAATTGAAAAAGTAAATCAAAAGAATTATAAATGAAAGAGTTTTGAGCAACTTTCTTACTCGCGCTATATATTGTATTAACAAAAGGTTTTGAACCGCATACAAAAAAAGGCTACGGATTGCCTATACCAAATATCATCGTATTAATTATAATTATGGGGTAAAATTTCGGTTTTTGTTACGTAATTGTCCGTACCAAACCTTATACTGTAATTGCGAGACAGATTTGTCACTTCCGCCGTTGGGAATTTAAAGGCGAAAGAACCTATAAAAATAAAAACCCCACTCTATTACAAGTGGGGATTCGAATTCAAAATCCTGGCAATGACCTATCTTCCCAGAACCAAAGGTTCAAGTATTTTCGGCGCTAGAGTGTTTTACTTCTGAGTTCGGGATGGAGATCAGGTAGTTCCACTCTGCTACAATCGCCAGGCGAAAATAATCCAATATATGAATTACTATCGCCTGACGACTACTGTTATTACTAACAATAATCATCAGGACTTAATTCTAAAGAGCAAAAGAGTGTTTGCACACTCAAAACTGAATATATAGCAAAAATTTATGAAGCTTTTGGTCTATTAGTACTCCTCGGCTAAATGTATTGCTACACTTACACCTAGAGCCTATCAACGTGGTAGTCTCCCACGAACCTTCAGCATAGCAAGCTATGCAAGTATATTTAATCTTGGAAAAGGTTTCATACTTATATGCTTTCAGTATTTATCCTAAAACAACTTAGCTACCCAGCAATGCTCTTGGTAGAACAACTGGTACACCAGAGGTTATCGCACCCTGATCCTTTCGTACTAAGGGTCAAATTCCTCAAATATACAACGCCCATACCGGATAGAGACCGACCTGGCTCACGACGGTCTGAACCCAGCTCACGTGCCACTTTAATCGACGAACAGTCGAACCCTTGGGGTCTTCTCCAACCCCAGGATGTGACGAGCCGACATCGAGGTGCCGAACGGTGCCGTCAATATGAACTATCGGGCACCACCAGCCTGTTATCCCCGGGGTAGCTTATCTCCGTTAAACAATCGCGATTCCACATTCTGCGAAAGGGTCACTTGAACCTACTTTCGTAACTGCTCGGGATGTCTCCCTCACAGTAAAGCCTCCTTATGCTCATGCACTCTTCACCCGATTTCCATCCGGGTTGAGGAGACCTTTGTGCGCTTGCGGTACTCTTTAGCAAGCAACCGCCCCAGTCAAACTGCCTACCATGCACTGTCCGTATTCCTGATTAAGGAAAAAGTTAGAAATAAAACATCGAAAGAGTGGTATTACATATTTCGACTCCACCATTCCTGACGAAACGGCTTCATAGTCTCCCACCTATTCTCTTCATCCAAGGCCTTATCTCAATGCAAAGCTGCAGTAAAGCTCCACGGGGTCTTTTTGTCCTGGTATGGGTAGGCCGCATCTTCACAGCCATTTCAATTTCACCGAGCGCGTTGTCGAGACAGTGGAAGAGTCGTTACGCCTTTCATGCAAGTCACTAATTAAGTGACAAGGTATTACGCTACCTTAGGACCGTTATAGTTACAGCCGCCATTGACCAGGGCTTCGGTCATCCGCTTCACCACCATTGGAGCACCGAAGTGCATCCAACAGACGGTTGACAAACTTCCTTAACCTTCTGGCATTGGGCAGGCGTCAGCACTTATACATTTTCTTACGAATTTGCAAGCACCTGTAGTTTTGGTAACTAGTCGCTCCTCCCTATTCTGTGCCACCTTCATCGCCACTAGAAAATTCTTATGACGGAAGGTCCCCCTTCTTGCGAACTTACGGGGTTAATTTGCCGAATTCCTTAACAACGCATCACTCGTACGCTTTGGTGCATTTACACCAGTCCACCAGTGTCGGATTGCAGTACGGTTACTAATATTTTTGTCTACCGAAGTAGACGTTAGAAGTTTTTCCTGGAAAATTAATACAACAGATCGGATTCCGCGAGGTCACCTTTGTATCGCAACTCGTGTGCATCCACCGAAGTGAAAACATCTTTCCGGATTTACCTGAAAAGACTAACTTGTTGCTTGCACCCCAAACCAATTAGGGGCCTGCTTTCTCAATTCTCAATCTCCATCACAAATATTAGCAGTACAGGAATATTAACCTGTTGTCCGTCGGATACGCTCTTCAGCCTCTCCTTAGGACCGACTAACCCATGGATGACTGCCATAGCCATGGAAACCTTAGACATTCAGCGAGCAGGGTTTTCACCTGCTTTACGTTACTCATCCCGGCATTCTCACTTCTATACGTTCCAGCAGCTCCTCACGGGCTACCTTTACTACGATGTATCAACTGCTAAGTTGATCATGTATAGAACGCTCCCCTACCACTTAAGAATCATAAAATGATAGATAAATTTGCAGCTTCGGAATACATCTTCAGCCCCGTTAAATCTTAAGCGCAGAATCTCTTGATTAGTAAGCTTTTACGCACTTTTTAAAGGATGGCTGCCTCTGAGCCAACCTCCTAACTGTCTGAGAAACTCCACTTCCTTTCCCACTAAGATGTAATTTAGGGTCCTTATCTGACAATCTGGGCTGTTTCCCTCTTGAACATAGGAACTTAGCTCCCTAGTTCTAACTGCCGTAATATTCTCGTTGGTATTTGGAGTTTGACTGGATTGGGTACCCTTTCGGGCCCCAGACCCAATCAGTGCTCTACCCCCAACAATTAAATTACGACGCTAGCCCAAAAGCTATTTCGGGGAGAACCAGCTATTACTAGGTTCGTTTGGCATGTTACCGCTAACCATAAGTCATCTCATAATTTTGTAACAT